>JALSOO010000001.1 GCA_026986355.1 Campylobacteraceae bacterium
TATAATTGTGTTGGAAAAATAATACGACACAGGAGTCAGAGATATTAGTAAAGAATCTAAGAACTATCCTATTAGGAGTAGTTACACTACTCTTAATCTATCTCTACTCCTCCTACTTCTTACCAATAATGTACGATATAACTCTGAATTTAATATGGAGTTTTTTGATAAAAATAGACTCAAACTAACAGCATTAAAAGCATCTATATTTACAAAGTATCTAAAAATAGGAAAGCATCAACTAAAATTAAATATTAAAAAGTAAGAGTGTTCATATAAAAGTAGTAAAATATAAAAAAAAATAGTATATAACTTAAATTAAAATGAATTTACAATACTACTTAAATATTTTATGTTTTTATACTTTTTGACACATTTGTGACACATAGTAGTAGTATACTTTTGTTATGAGAGTCGCACAACCTAATCTTTTCCTTTAAATCTTAATATCTCTATTAAGACTCTCATCACATAGCTTTTATCACATATATCTATTTTTCCCAAACGACTCTATAAGGTCACGATAAAAGCTATATTATTTACAAAATATAATATTATTATTTAATAAAAACAGTAATATTAGTCCACAATTATAACACGGATTAGCGATATACTTTGGACATGAGAGTCACAGCCGTATTTTTTTCCTTAATCTTATTTTTTTGAGACTCTCATAAACTATTTAAATATTTTATCCTCTAACATCTGAATCATCATTCTTTTAGTAAAATAGACAAATTTTTCAAAAAGCTCACTTTTATATTTATCTTTGTGATAAATCATAAAAAAGTGCCGTTTACACTCAAAGTTTTTTATAGGAACTTGTAGAAGTGTTCCTTTTTCTATCTCACTTCTAACGGCAATCTTTGAGATACAGGTTAAACATTGATGATTCATAAGAAGAGATTTGATAGATTCTGTGTGACCTAACTCTAAAAATATATTGATATGGTCTACTTTCTCTTTGACATAATCTAAAAATACTTCACGTGTACCTGACCCCTCTTCTCTAAGTACCCATTTTTTAGATTGGATAGAGTCGATAAAACACTCTTTTTGTAATGTTGGGTCGGTGGTGACCACCACAAGCTCATCTACTCCAATTACCTCTTTGATAATATCAGAGTCATTTACCACTCCTTCTATAAATCCAACATCAAGTTTCCCCTCTTTGATAAATTCTACTATATTTTTTGTATTGCCCTCTTTGAGAGAGACTTTGACATCAGGATAGTTATTCATATAGGAGCAGATAATCGGAGGCATCATATAGTCGACTACAGTAGTACTAGCACCTACTCGAACCATACCTTTGTTTACAGTATTTTTGAACTCATACTCAATATCATTGATTTTTTTGATAATAGGAGCAATCTCTTTTTGAAAAGAGCGTCCCATCTCGTTTAGAATAAGTTTTTTATTAATTCGGTCAAAGAGTGGATTACCTAAGATTTTTTCTAGCTCTTTTATAGCCATAGAAATTGCCGATTGACTAAGCCCCATAGCTTTAGCCACATTGGTAAGGTGTCCCTCTTTGACAACGTTTAAAAATATCTCCATTTGACGTAGGGTTAATTTATCTTTTTTATCTCTCATAGATATATTATATCAGAAAAATAGTTTATTTTGTCTATAATCATCAAAAAAATTGAATATCTAAATTAAATCCACACCCTTTTCACCTTGAACCATTGCACCAATGACATAGGCATCACTATTTTCACAAACATCTTTGACATCTTTGCTATCGACTACTAGTACCATTCCTACACCCATATTAAAGGTTCTAAACATCTCATCTTCTTCTACATATTGAGCCATAAATTCAAAGATAGGAAGCGTTTTTATGGACTCTTTACTAATTTGAGCTCTCATTCCATCAGGAAGAACACGAGGTAGATTTTCGATAATCCCACCACCTGTAATATGTGCTAATGCTTTAATCTTGTCTCTATTTGCTTTAAACTCTTTTACATAGATTCTAGTTGGCTCTAATAGAGTCTCTATTAATGGTTTTCCATCAAACTCTGTATCTAAGCTCATTCCTAACTTATCAAAAAATAGTTTTCTAACCAATGAATAACCGTTGGAGTGAACTCCAGAGCTTGGAAGTGCTAAAATCACTTGTCCCTCTTTGACATTTGCCAAGGTATCCATCTGTGAACGTTCTGCAATACCCACAGCAAACCCTGCCAAATCAAAATCAGAATCTGAGTACATTCCAGGCATCTCTGCTGTCTCTCCACCCACAAGAGAACACTCACTTCGTCTACACCCCTCTGCTATACCTGCTACAACATCTTTGGCATTTTGTGGTACAAGATGACCTGTTGCATAGTAGTCCAAAAAGAACATAGGTGTTCCAAAGTTACAGATAAGGTCATTGACACACATCGCAACCAAATCTATACCTACTGTATCAAATCTATTGCTATCAATGGCAAGTTTTAGCTTTGTACCGACACCATCAGTTGCCGATAATATCACTGGCTCTTTGTATCCTGTAGGGAGAGCATAAGCACCTGCAAATGAGCCTATACCTCCAATCACATTCTTATCAAAAGTAGATTTTACATCAGCTTTAATCGCCTCTACAAAACTGTTTCCTGCATCAATATCTACACCTGCATCTTTGTATGAAACCTTATCCATTATCTCTTTTCCTTATTTTTATCACTACAGAGTGGAAATGCAGAATTTAGTACTTTCGTAATATAGCATGAACCAGTTAAGGCACTAGATATTAATATAATCATCACACTCACTTGCAATAGAAAAGCGAGTTTTAATGAACCAACACCTGTCAACATCAGAATAATACCAAGCACTGAAGCCAAAATGATTTTTTGCAACTTCTCAACACACAACATAAGTCACTCCTGTAATTTTTGCGTAATTATAGCTAAAGTTAACTGTTTAATTTAGGAGTCAAAATAGAGATAAGTTATGTTAGAATACGTCTATTATTATTAGGGAAGAAGAAGTGCATATAAAATTATTAATTTTAACTATATTACTGTTTACGGGTTGTTTTGATACTCTAAATAAAGAGCAAAAAGTAGAGAGAAAACTACTTGTAGGAGATGCGAATGAGAGTTATCATAAAAAAGCAGACAACTATTACAAAGAAGCAAACTACAAAGAAGCATTAAAGTATGAGTTAAAACAGTTAGAAGAGGATTTAAAATATTATAGAGATATAAGTGCTGAAATAGCTGTAGATAATAATAATATAGGACTAAATTATTATAAGTTAAAAGAGTATAATCAATCTATACTCTATTATAAAAAAGCTATAAAAATAGATAATATTGTATTGGATTTAGACAATTATGAGAGAGGAGTAACCTACTACAATATAGCCTCTGCCTATAATAAAATAAAAGAGTATGATAAAGCACTCAACTACTATCTAAAATCATTAAAAATCAAACCAAGATTAGAAGATAAATTAGTAACCTATCAAGATATAGCTAAAATTTATAATAGAAAAAAAGAGTATAATAAAGCCCTGCTCTATTATAAAAATGCCTTTATTATCTATAAAAAAGTTAAACAACAAGATAGAGCTGTCGGTGTCAATATTTTGGAGAATATACAACAATTAGAGAAGGAAAAAAGATGAATAAATTAACGAAAAATAGTCTACTATTAGTAGCACTCTTAAGTACAGTTATCAATGCCCAAGAGTTGTACTACAATATGGATAAAATAAGATTAGGAGAGCAAACATTAAAGAAAAAATATTGCCAACCTATTAAAAAAAATCCTTTGGAACGTCTATGTTATGATGAAGAGTTAACTTACCCTATCTCTTATAAAAACAAAGCCTTGATAGATTTCAATAAACAGATAGAACCATTTATAAAAAACTATAAAAAGGTTAATCCTAAAAAAGAGGTACTAGATGCTATCAATGATATGGATAGTGGTGGAGAGTGGACAAACCACACACTTGTAAATCTCTTTGCGATTACAAATAAAAGCTATACCTTAGCTGAATCAAATAGTAATTATTCAGGAGGAGCTCATGGTAGTTTCTATTTGGAGTATCAAAACTATACTAAAGATGGTAAAAAAATTACACTAGATACTCTATTTGCAAAAAACTATCAAACAAAACTACTTAAAATTTCAGAAAAGGTATACAGAGAGCAGAAAGGATTATCAAAAAATGATAGTTTAATTGAAAAAGATGGCTGGTTTGAAGATAAATTTATCTTGCCAAAAACATTTGCTATAACCCCTAATGGATTACTCTTTTTCTATAATCAATATGAGATTAAGGCTTATGCTTCAGGAACAACAGAGTTTCTACTACCTTATAATCAAATCAATAAGCTTGTTAAACCCGACTCACTCTTATTAGATATCCAAAAGGTTAATGACCACTATTATTATATAAGTGGTTTAGGTTATATACACTTGAATATGATAAAATTGAAACAAAACAGAGTAAAAATAACTGTTGATTTCAAAGATTTAGGTTATCATGATATGGATTATCTATCTCTATCTTTTCCTGATATTAAATCAAAAAAGAGATTTAGTAAACTTCATATTGTAGAGTTTAAGAAGATTCATGTTTATGGTGCAGGTTCTATGATATATAATCAAGAGCTAAAAAAAGCTGTTAAAAGTCACTATACATTAGTAGAAGCAAATGGTAAAAAAGAGCATTCAAAAATGAGTTTTATAGTTGATACTAAAGGACTAAAAGAGCTTAATATTCTTATTCATGCAACATTTAAAGATGGGAAAAAGAGTAGACTCATGCCCGATGATTATAATCAAAACATAGGACAACAAGGTTATAGTAACTATACTATAAACTATAAACTCTAAATGAAACTACCAAAGATAATATATACTCTCTCATCTGAACTAAAAAAGAGGAGTGCCAAAGCTATTGTAGTAGGGGGTTCGGTTCGTGACCATTTTCTCAATCTACCTATCAAAGATTATGATATTGAGGTTTATGGATTAAAAGAGATTAGAGAGTTAGAAGATATTCTATCTCAATATGGTTGCATTAATCTTGTAGGAAAGAGTTTTGGGATATTAAAATTTCAATATGATGGAGAGGAGTATGATTTCTCTTTTCCTCGTATCGAACAAAAAACAGGATTTGGACACCGTGGATTTGAGGTCTCTATAGATGGAGAGATGAGTTTCAAAGAGGCATCAAGACGTAGAGATTTTACAATAAATGCAATGGGCTATGATATAGAAGAGCATAAATTTCTCGACCCCTATAATGGTCAAAAGGATATAAGAGATAGACTCTTACGTCATATAGATAACGATACCTTTATAGAAGACCCTCTGCGTATCTATCGTGCTATCGGTTTCTCTGCAAGATTCAACTTTCAATTATCAGATGATACCTTTATATTATGCCAAGATATGGTCAAGAGAGGAGCATTAGAGGAGTTGCCCCAAGAGCGTATCTATAGTGAGTTTAAAAAGCTACTTTTGAAATCCCCAAAACCTTCCATAGGATTTGAGTTGATGAGAGAGCTTGATATATTATCATATTTCCCTGAACTAAAAGCAATTATTGATGTACCTCAATCACCCAAATATCACCCAGAGGGAGATGTATGGACGCATACTATGATGGCACTTGATGCGATGGTAACGCTATTGGGTCATGATGAAAAAGAGAATCTTAGATACATGTTTGCTATTTTATCTCATGACTTTGGAAAAGCGACCCATACAACCATAGAAGAAGATGGCAATATACGTTCGATTGGACATGAAAAAGCAGGAGTTGAACCAACAAAGAGTTTTCTATATAGATTGACACAGGAGCATGATTTTATAAACTCTATTTTACCTTTAGTAGAGCATCATCTAAAGCCCTCTCAATTCTATCAAGCAGGAGCAAAAGATAGAGCCTTTAGACGATTAGCAACCAA
>JALSOO010000002.1 GCA_026986355.1 Campylobacteraceae bacterium
AATTTTTA
The DNA here is from genome assembly GCA_026986355.1 of Campylobacteraceae bacterium. Taxonomy (GTDB): domain Bacteria; phylum Campylobacterota; class Campylobacteria; order Campylobacterales; family Sulfurovaceae; genus UBA1140. The sequence goes on from JALSOO010000002.1 coordinate 9, forward strand.
TGTTGGTCATAATAATATACAAGTTGTTTCATAATTTTTAGCCTCTATTTAAATATTGTTGAGCCAATACGAACAAGGTTTGACCCACATTGAATAGCTAGTTGATAATCACTACTCATACCCATAGAACAGATAGTTGCATTATATTTTTTCAGATTATCATAAATCTTGTGGGTCAATTCAAAGCTCTTTTGAATCTCTTTTTTATCTTGGGTATGCGTTCCTATACTCATAACCCCTTTTAGTCTTAATTGTGGATAACTCTCTATAATTTGGGCATAAATATCCTCTGCCTCATAAACACCAACACCTGCTTTACTCTCCTCATTTGCAGAGTTTATCTGTAGCAGACAGCTCATTGTCTGATTTCTAGCTTCCAAACGTTGATTGAGTGCTTGAGCTAATTTGAGTGAATCCAATGATTGAAATAGAGTTGGACGTAACTCAATAAGTTTATTGATTTTATTACTTTGTAGTCTACCCATCATATGCCACTCTAGTGGTAGCTCTTCTAAACTCTGCATGCGACTCTCTAGCTGTTGTACTTGGTTCTCTCCAAATGCTCTTTGACCTAACTTATAGAGTGTTTTTATACTCTCTTCATCGGAGTATTTGCCCACGGCTACTAGTTTAACTATATGGTGTTCGCTAACAGAGATTCGTGCCTCTTCTATATTCCATATAACTTCATCTAAATTTTTTCTTAATTTCTCTTTTAACATCATTTCCTCTCTATCCAAATAATCTATTTATATCGTTAAACAATCCCAATAGCATCACAGCTAATAGAATTGCCCACCCCATAATCGTCAACTTATACATAATCTCTTCATTGGGTTTTCTCTTGGTAATCATCTCGTATAGGTTAAATACGATATGTCCACCATCTAATGCAGGGATAGGCAAAAGATTTAGAACACCTAAGTTTACAGAGATAAGTGCTGTAAAAAATAGAAGAGCTGTAATTCCAACAGCAGATGCCTTTGCTGTAACATCAACGATAGATACAACACCACCAAGTTGCTCCATAGGTACTAATCCAGAGATAAGCTTTTTTAGACCTTTTATAATAATCATAGAGGCTTCTTTGGTTTGGTTATAGGCATACTCCAATCCTCCATCTAACCCATAGGTTTGGGTTACTGTACTATTTATATCAGGGCTAATTCCGATAATTTTTCTCTCAACACTCTCATTAAATCTATTTTTTATATTTTGTAGTTTAGGAGTAATAGATAAATCTATATACTCCCCTTTTCTAAGTACCGTTAGATGTAGGTTATTGGAACTTTTTTGTATACTCTCGCCTATCTCTTCCCAATATAAAATCTTTTTGCCATTAATCTGAACAATTCTATCTCCTACTTGTACTCCTGCTTTGTAGGCTGGTTGTGTGGTGTTTGCATCTCCTACTACAGCTAGAAGTTTGGGTACTCCAATAAATGAGATAGATAGGTATAGTAAAAATGCTAATAGAAAGTTTGCAAAAGGTCCTGCTAATAGGATTAAAATCCTCTGCCAAGGTTTCTTGACATTATAGGAGTCCTCATCATAAGATACAAAGTTTGGGTTGCTATCATCTTGACCCTTCATCTTGACATAACCACCAAGTGGAATCATGGAGATACTCCACTCCGTTTTTCCTATCTTTTTTGTAAAGAGCCTCTTCCCAAATCCAATACTAAAGACATCAACCTGCACACCAAAAAGACGTGCTACTGTAAAATGTCCTAATTCATGAAAAAATATGAGAAATGATAATATTAATAATGCTGTGAAAATACCCACTAAATATCCTAAGTTTTTTTTAAAGTATTATATCAAGGTATCTTTACATTTTAACACTTCTAAAAAACTCTCTAACATATTCATATCCAGAATAGAGTGTAAGTAGTACTGCAATCCAAAGTAGAACCTCTCCTCCATACCAACCCATTAGTAAAAAACCAATAGCAATCATCTGAACTACCGTTTTGATTTTTCCTAGCCATGAGGCTGAAATATCAATCCCCTCTGCTACTGCTGAAACACGAAGACCTGTGATAAAGAGTTCACGAGTAATAATCAAAAATACTGCCCAAGGGGAAGCCGTACCAATCATCATCAATCCTAAAAATCCTGCCAAGGTCAACATCTTGTCTGCCAAAGGGTCTAATATCTTACCCATAGTTGTTATCTGATTAAAGGTTCTAGCAATATATCCATCAAAAAAATCAGTAGCACTTGCTACAACAAAGATAAAACCAGCAAAATAGTTTAACCATGATGGGTGGATACCCTCAAATATCTTAGCATCTTGATTGACAAGTAAAAAGAACATAATAGGGGCTAGAAGAAGCCTTATCAAGGCTAATATATTGGGGATATTTACAATTTTATTATTTTGCATAAGTTTTTATATTACCGAAAGGTAGTTCCACCATCAACCACTAGCGTTTGACCTGTAATCCATGATGCTTCATCGGTACAGAGGAAATAGACAGCACCTGCTAAATCTTTAGGGTCTCCCATTCTATTAAGAGCTGAACGTTTTATCGTCTCTGCTTTTACCTCTTGATAGTTGGTAAAGGCTTTTAATGCATCGGTATCAATTGGTCCACCACTTACTGCATTAACACGAATACCCATCTCTCCAAGCTCAACAGCTGCATAACGGCTCATTGCCTCAACGGCTGCTTTGTTTGTTCCATGACCTGCATAATTTTCAATATATATAAGATTTCCTGTTGAACTAAGTGTAACAATAGCCCCACCTCCAACCTTTTCCATACGTTTTGCAGCCTCTTGTGAGCCACTCACAAATGCCCCCACTGTTGCTGTATAGATATTAGTGAGACCCTTTTTAGGTCGTAAACGCATAAATTTACCATATCCACCCACCACTGGACGACCATAAATCATAGCATTAGATACAAAAAAATCTACTCTATCAAAATCTTTATCAATATTTAAAAAGAGTGGTTTAAACTCATCAAGTTCTAATATATTTAGAGGATAGGCACGAGCTTTAATTCCATAAGTAGCCTCTAGGTTAGAGGCAATCTCATTGGCAATCTCTTGATTTGAATTGTAGGTAAAGGCTACATTAACTCCATGAGATGCAAATTTTTCTGCTACTGCTTTACCTATACCTTTGGTAGCTCCTGTGATAACTACTGTTTTACCTTTCATATCTGACATCTATGCTCCTACTATATTATAATTTTTCATAACTTCTTCAATCTTATTCATATTCTCAACCGATGGAGGAACAAGAGGTAATCTATACTCTAATGTCTCAATCAATCCAGCAATATACATTGCCGTTTTGATAGGGATAGGATTACTTTCACAGAACATTACTTTATTGATGGTGTAGAGTCTATCATTAATCTCTTTTGACTCTTTGAAATTACCTTTTAATGCAAGGTGTACTAGTTGTGATTTCATATCTGGTAATAAGTTGGAAGTTACAGATGTAACTCCTTTTCCACCATTTGCCAAGATGGGGTAATCTATCGCATCATCTCCAGAGAAAACATAGAGTTCTGGACGTTTTGACAAGAGTTCAACGGTACGTTCGATAGAGCCTGTAGCCTCTTTGATTCCAAAGATATTTGGTACATCATCAAATAGTCTACATACAGTATCTGCTTCTATATCTACACCTGTTCTTCCTGGAACATTATATAGCATAAATGGTAGTTCTACCGATTTTGCTATCGCTTTATAGTGTTGGTATAGACCCTCTTGGCTTGGTTTATTGTAGTAGGGACTTACAGAAAATATAGCATCAACACCACACGCCTCTGCATGTCTTGCAATATCTATAGCTTCATGAGTAGCATTGCTCCCTGCACCAGCTAGGACTTTTGTATCTCTATTTTTACAGACTTCTACTGCTATCTCTATACATCTTTTATGTTCATCATGAGTTAGTGTGGCACTCTCTCCTGTTGTACCTACAGGACATACAGCATCAATTCCATGTCGAATCTGACGCTCAATTAGTTTTGCAAAGGTTGCTTCATCTAGTGTTCCATTTTTAAATGGGGTAATCAGTGCCGTGGTAGCACCTGAAATTAGGTTACTCATCTACTTTTTCCTGTTTTGTTTTTTTCTTTTGCTTTTCTTAGTATTAGAGTTGTTGCAAACTCATCATTAAAATATTTATTGGCTATTTTTGTGACCAATTCAGGCGTAATTTTAGCTAAATTCTCTTCATAATTAAGTAAAGGTTTTAAATTTCCTCTTACCAAATAGCTTCCAAATAGTGAGTTTACATTTGCAGAGTCCTCTAGCGAGTAGATAAAGTCTGCTTTTGCATTGATTATTACCTTATCAAGCTCCTCTTTTGTTACATCTCCAGCTTTTAGCTTATCTATCTGTTTATGAATCTCTTTTTCTAAATCTTCTATCTTTACATTTGGATTGGCTATTCCCATAAATAGAAAAATCCCATCATCAGTCATCTCCATATTATAAGCATATATACTATTTGCCATCTCTTTTTTATCTATAATCTCTTTGTGCAGACGGCTACTCTTGCCTGATGATAAAATTTCTGAAATAGCAGAGAGAACAACTTGGTCTTTATGCTCATAATTAGGTATAGGATATGCAATAGCAATAGTATCTACTCTATTGTTCTCTTTGTTTGTAATCTCTTTGCGTATACTTCCATCACGTTTTGGTTCAACAGGGTTTACTATAGGTACTTTATGATTATTTTTAATCTTTCCAAATTTCTCTTTGGCTACTTTAAATACTTTATCTTTATCAATATCACCAGTAACTATCAATATAGCATTGTTAGGTTGATAATATTTTGAGTGGAAATCTCTTATGTCATCAATCGTCCATGTCAAAATATCATTCATAAATCCAATCGGTGTCCAGTGATATGGGTGTGCTACATAGTGGGTATTAAAGAGTCTAAAATAGAGATAGCCCATAGGAGGATTATCGGTACGAACTCTTCTCTCTTCGGCTACTACCTTTCGCTCTACTTGAAACTCTTCATCTTTTAGATTTAGATTCTCCATAAGCTCTGCAAAGAGTGATATAGATGTCTCTAAATTTTTAGAAGATGATTTGATGTAGTATTGTGTATAGTCAAAAGAGGTTGAGGCATTATTAACCCCACCTTTTGATTTGACAATCTTATCAAACTCTCCAGCTTTTAGGTTTTTGGTAGATTTAAAGTTTAGATGCTCTAACATATGTGCAATCCCACTCTTTCCCATAACCTCATTTCTACTTCCTACTTTATAAAAAATATCGGTAGTAATAACATTAGAGTTGTTTTTCATCGGGATAACAACGACCTCTAAGCCGTTATCAAGAGTTTGTGTATAATAATTGGGTAATGAGTTTGCCATTAATAGTCCTATTGTGGTTATAAATATTGTGAGAGTTTTTTTTATCATACTCTTTTCTATCCTCTACTACTGTTTTTGGAAATGCTATTTTATCTTAAAAGATTTAAAATAGTCTCTAATTAATTTTTTTTAAGATTTTAAACTCTTTACTTTTTCAATACTAAGACCCGTTTTAAGTGCAATTGTCTCAATATCCAAAATATCTAAAAGATTTTTAGCTAATTCTATCTTTTCTTGTTCAATTCCCTTTTCAATTCCCTTTTCAATTCCCTGTTTTAATCCCAACTCAATCCCCTCTTTATATGCTGTATCAAAAGAGTTTACTAAATCTCTATAAACTTTTAAATTTTGATAATATTTTTTTTGTTCAGCTTTGGGTAGTTTTATAAACTCTGCCTTTTCAAAGACTCTCTCTATTACATCTCCTCTAAGTTTTTTAGGTATATCAGATAATCTATTTAGATTTTTAAATACATACAACCACCACTCTAAATGTGA
>JALSOO010000003.1 GCA_026986355.1 Campylobacteraceae bacterium
AAAATCAAACTACCGTTTAGAGGATATAATATTATGAGAAAAATAGCATCACTACTCAAAGATAAAGCATTTACAAAACATTTAGATGAAATGCAACTGGCTCTTTTTACAGACAATAAATTAGATGAAAAAGAGAGAGAAGAGGTTTTTAGACACCTAAGCCAATGCAGACGATGTAGAGATGTTTTAAAAGTAGCTTCTGATATAAGAGAAGAGGAGAAAAAACTAAAACCCTCTAACAACATAGACTACAAACCTACCCTCAAAAAGCTTGGAGTAGTTGCCTCTTTTGCAATTATATTTTTTACAACGCCACAGATTGACCATCAATTTGATGCTCCTAGTTTTAAAGGTTTTGTAGAGGAGAAAGGGATTATTGATGAGACTATTGAGTATTGGGAGAGGTTGTTTGAGAAGTTTTTTGGAGGGGATGAATAATGAAAATTTATTCAATCCCAAGCACAATCTTAAACTGTATCTTCAAACTCTTTTGAGATACTTAAAGACTCTTCTCTTACTTTCATTGAAGCTTTTTTAATTTGAATTTTCAACTTCTCTTTTTCAAGTACATCACGATAATGCGTAACAGCTTTTCGTATTAAATCACTTTTTGTAGTACCTAAGGCTTTAACCATTTCGTTAAGCATCATCAAAAAGTCATTGTCTGATTTTAGAGTAATAGTATGCACTGTTTCTCCTTGGTATTACTTTTGTAATATTATAGTAAATTCTATTAGATTTGTCAATTTTCAAACATTTTCAAAAAAAAGGGGGGAATAATTTTTTCCTCCTAGTATAAGGGGTACAACAAAACAAATTAAGGAGAACAAAATGTTCAAAACTACACTATCTATTATAGCTACATTAGCTATATTCTCATCAACCACTACAGCTTATGATTTTACTGCAAATAATAATGCTAAAAAAGATATCGTTCCTGTACCAAAAATAGATACTACCCAATCATCAAATAGTGTCTATGGAGGCTCTTATATACCAACAGAAGAGCAAAATATAGCAATACCTCAACCATCATCTAACTTTGAAAATATTATCTATTATGCAAGTGGAGCTAAAGATAACTATCGTGTAGGAGAACCTATCAAGATTAAACTCAAACTAAAAAGAGAGGCTTATATCTACTTTTGGACTATCTCTCATGATGGTAGAGGATACCTCATCTTGCCAAATAACTTTATCGCATACAATAAATATAGAGCAAACATGCACTATGTTGTACCTGAACGCTCTGCTACTTATGATTTTGTATCAGATAGAGCAGGGGTTGAGAAGGTCTATGTACTAGCAACCAACAAAAAGATAGATACTCAAACTCTTAAATCTATATTTTCACAACGAGCAGGAGGAGTTATCCCTATGGCTACAAATAAACTTATTAAAAAGTTTATATCTAAAGATATTCATGCTATAGCCAAAAGAGAAAATCTAAGCTATGACATTACCTCATTTGAGATAAAGATTTACGATAAAAGTAAAATGGAAAATAGCCAAAATATCAATATTAATATTAGAAATCATTAAGAATCAATAAAAAAAGGAGAGAAGATGTTATTAAAAAAAATTGCAATACTATCATTAGTTTCTATACTATTTCCAATAATGGTTCATGCTTATACACCTAAAAAGGAGGCTCTCCTTGTTGGTGTATCCTATTACCAAAGTAAAAATATCATAAGATTACCTGGTATTGAGCTAGATATCAAAAAGATGAAGAGACTTTTAGAGAGCAAAGGTTTTCATGTCACTGTTTTACTAAATAGAGAGGCAACCTACCAAAATGTTGTTAATGCTTTAAAAGATTATAGATATTTAAACTCTAATGACAGTTTTGTATTTTATGACTCTTCTCATGGTACACAAGTAACTGATAATAATGGAGATGAAGATGATGGATTAGATGAGGCATATGTTTTATATGATGCTAATCTTCAAAATGAAAAGGGGCTATTGATAGATGATACACTAAATAGACTTCTTAGTTATATTCCTGCTAAAAAGTTAACTATCTCTGATGCTTGTCATAGTGGTACTATCTACAAGGGGTTATATAGAGATATTGTTACTAAATTTACCCCTATATCAAAAGATTTTCATTTTATAAATAAAGATACAGCTAGAATTATAAAACCCAAAAATTTGGTATCATTGGGTGCTGTAGGAGATACTCAAGAGTCTATTGCTACACCAGATGGTAGTCTATTTACTGATGCACTATCAGATAGTTGGAGTAGTAACCCAAAGATTAGCTTTAATAATATAAAAAAGGATATATCTATCTATATAAATAATGAACATAGACACAATCCAAAGATAAGGATAACTACTCCAACTCTCTATGCTACTAATAGTAGATATATCAATCAATCTATCAACTCATATCTAAATATAGATATATATCCAAACCACAATCAAAAACTTCTAGTAGAGAGTTATTTAGATGAGTTGATGCATAGAGATAGTATAGCTAAGCTATATATTCAATCTAAACCATATTATAATAAAGGGGAGTATATAGATTTTACTATTAAAACCTATAATATGAGTGGACACCTCTATCTCTTGACCTCAAAAGAGAGAGATAACTCCATAGATATAATCTATCCAAACTCATACTATCAAAATCCAAAAAAGAGATGGAGAGGAGAGTTCCAATTTCCAAGAAGAGATGAACAATTTGCATTTCAAGCCAAAAATATTACTAATGTAAAACAGAGAAATGTGGTATATGCTATCTTATCCCAAGAGCCTATACCTATATTAGAAGAAGCAAGAGAACTAAATCTAGGAAGATTTAAATTCTTTACCAAAAATTTCATTGGAGAGATTAATCTTAAAAATGCTATTAAAGATATTATAATTAGAAAAAATAATCAAGTTGCAATCGGTAAAGTAGTATTTACCATTGGCAGATAACAAAGGATTATAGATGTTAAAAAGAGTACTACTTACATCAACTACTCTACTCTTAATGAGTGGTTGTGTAACAAAAGAGATTATATATAGACCAATCAGCTCCCATGCTCCAAGAGAAAATAATATAGAAAAAATCAAATCTTTTGAGAATCACAATAACTTATTGAACTTCTCTCTAAATCCAAATCCAAAGATAGGAGAGTTTCTCAATATTAATGCTATCCCAACTATTGATGGGTATCTAAAGATTATTGTTATCAATCCAAATGGAGAGAGAAAACTACTTATTCCCAATAGATTTAGAGGTAGTAGAGTAAAAGCAGGAGAGAGATTCTCTAGCAATAACGCTACCTTTGCTCTAAAGGCAACTAGACCAGTAGGTATACACCATATTTTGGTACTATTTAGCCAAGAAAATCCAAGAGTTGTTATCCAACAGGGTATGAGTAGCATCTATAATGCCCTAGAGCGTGACCAAGATTTATATAATTTGCTCAAACAGATAAGAGATGGAGAGTATGGCAAGAGCTATATCTCTCTATTTGATATTCAAATTGATAACTAAAGGTTCACAATGAAAACCCTTCTACTTTTAGTTGCTTTAATGACTAATCTACTATATGGTAGTTTCAAAGAGATATATCAAAACAATAGAATTAATGGGATAGGCAACTTAATTACGGCTGACTTTATCGCCTATGCCTATGCCAACTACAAACTAAGTAGAGAGAGAAAAATTGAAGATAAGATATTGAAACCTAGAGTTTTAAACTTTGCCAAATATCTATATATCGCAAATCTTGAGTTGCATCTATCTACAGAGGCAGATATAGTAGCATATACTGCTATACTCTATCTACTATCAAAAGATGGCAACACCATATCTATACCTGACAAGTATCAATATCTCTCATCTATTATAGAACAAGAGGCAGAGCTTATCTTTAGTGCTAATAGAGTAGCATACTCTCCTCTTGGAAAAAAAAATATTGATTATAGAGAGTTTAAAGTAATGGATAGATATAGCAAGAGTAGAGGCTACTTTTTATCTATGAAATTTCTTCAGATTATGCCCAAACCAAAAGCTCTACTCAATACTATCCATAAATCTACAAGAGTAAACAATCTATACAATCAGATAAAATCAAATCTAAACCAATTTGTAGGTATCTCAAAGATAGGAGAGTCTCTATTCCCTCTATATAAAGGGATAAATAGAGGTATATTTTTAAACAATAGACAAGCCTCATTCTCTCAATTACTATATGCTATCAGAAATAACAACAAGCTAAGAGAACGTCTACTAACTCTAAATAGCTCATATGATTATGACCTAAAGATAGTCCAATCACTATCAGAAGGTAACCATATCAACGCCTCCAAAGGCTATTTTGTACAGAGTAGATATAGAGATAAACTCTATATCAATCCATACATTAGCAAATCTCTATCAGATGACAATAGAAGCTATGCAGATATAGAGAATCACCTAGAGGATACACTAAATGTTATGATAGAAGGTGCATTACTCTTTAGAGATACTCTTAGAGACCATAGAGCAGATGACAATATGGTCTCTATACTAAAAAGGTTGAGAAAGATAACCCAAAAAAAGAGAGAGAAGATACCTCTAAAAGAGTCCGATTTTAGATTTTTAAACTCTTTGGATAAAAAATTTTTAGATATACCTCATATAGAGGAGAAGACTACTGTAAAGATTACAAAATATCTAACGATAACTCTAAAAGAACCAACTACTATTCGATTAAATAGTGGAACTATTGGTGGAAGATATAAATTTTTAGATAGTATAATGTTAGATAAAATCAGGAGAAAAAAATGAAAAAACTACTTATGCTACTCACCACCCTCACCCTGCTACTAAGTGCCAAAAGTGCCACACTTCAACTCGACACCAAAGGGCATACAGCAATGATTAGAGATATTATCGTTACCAAAAGTGGCGATATTATCTCAGCCTCTGATGATAAGACCATTAGGGTTTGGGATAGCACCACAGGAGAAGAGAAGCGAAAGATATTAGGAGAGATTGGAGCAGGAGCAGAGGGAATGATATTTGCCATTGCTTTAAGTCCTAATGAGAAGTTTTTGGCTGTTGGGGGATTTTTTGGAGATAGTAGTAAAACTTGGGGTAATATTAGAATCTATAACTACCAAAGAGGCAAACTCCTAAAGGTGCTAAAATCACATAAAAATGTAGTCTTAGATTTAGCCTTTAGTAGCGATGGTAGATATATGATTTCAGGTTCACATGACACAACAGCTAAAATATGGGATACCAAGAGCTTTAGAGTAGTAGATACCATTGGCTCTCATACCAAGCAAGTTTATGCCGTTAAAATAATTAAAAAAAATGGTAAATATTTTGTCCTAACAGCAGGGTATGACAATAGAGTGATACTCTATGATATGCAGAGCAAAAAGGTGGTTAAGAGTGATAAAAAAGCCTATAAATTAGACTCTTTAGCCACCTCCAAAAAACATATTGCCCTTTCTGGCTATGGCAAGGAGATAGAGATCTATGACTATGCTCTAAATCATATTAAAACCATCGCTTCAGAGACCTCTCCAAAAGGATTAGCCTACTCTCCTAATGGGGATTTTTTAATAGCAGGAACAGGAGCTTATCCAGATAATGTAAATATCTACTCTGTTAAAGAGAAATATAAAAGAGTGAAGAGTTTTAAAAAACATACCAATCTAACCCAAGCAGTAGCCTTTTTAGATAACCATAGAGCCATAAGTGGTGGTGGTAATAACAATGAGATATATATATGGGATATAGATACCCTAGAGGTAAAAGAGAAGATAGTAGGGGTAGGTAGAAGAGTTTGGAGTGTGGGGCTTTTGGGAGATAAAATTGCTTGGGGGAATAAATGGACTGGAGATAGTCATTC
>JALSOO010000004.1 GCA_026986355.1 Campylobacteraceae bacterium
GAGGCATTTGCTACACTACGGAAAGCAGAAAAGAGAACATTAACAGTCAAAACTATTGCTGTAACAAATAGCTTTCTTCTTTTGGGAATTTTAAGTGGATTTGTGATTGCATTAGGATTGAGTGGTGCAGTAGCTGTAGATATAAATGCTATCCTAAAAGCTCATGTCTATGCTGTTCTTGGGGGTTTTGTTCTACTCACTATTATGGGGCTTTCCCTTACACTTATTCCAATGTTCTCTCTGGCTCATGGATTTGATGAGACACCTATTAAACGTGGATTTAACCTTGTAACTTTAGGTGTTGGAGTTGTATTTCTATCTTCTATTTTTGGGGTGAAATTTATGAGTTGGATAGGATATATAATTACCCTTATAGGTGTAGGATTTTATATCCAACAGATATATATCATATATAAATTAACTGTTAGAAAAGAGATGGATATTTGGGCAAAATCTATGATATTTGGCTTTATCTCACTTATTAGTGCTGTTATTTTAGCTCTTATATCTTTTATCCCAAATGCTAATGAGAGTTGGCTACATGGTGCTGTATGGTTTTTTATGATTGGTTTTATAGGGTTTCTTATTAATGGACATCTCTATAAAATAGTACCTTTTCTAGTATGGTTTGAGCGATTCTCTCCCTTGGTTGGGAAGGAGCCTGTACCAATGCTTCACGAGATGTACCCAAAAGAGAGAGCTAATATGATGTTTTGGTATAGCTCTATCGGTACAGTTTTAGGAGGAGTTGGATTATTAGTTCAAAGTAACTATATTTTTAAATTTGGTGCGAGTCTACTTATCGTTGGAGGAGTATTTTTATACATCTCTATGTCAAAAATGTTAAGTTATGGAAAGAAATAAAAAGGAATAATATGTGTAGTATTACAAAAGAGCGTGTTTTTGAAGCAACGGCAACAGTGATTGACCCAGAAGTTGGATTTAACCTATATGAGATGGGGCTTATATATGATGCTATGATAGATGAGTCATGTAATGTAAAAGTCATAATGACACTATCTACACAAGGGTGTCCTCTACATCAGATGATAAAACAGTGGGTACAAGAAGCTGTTGAGAAACTAGATGGAGTAGGTGATGTAGAAGTAGAGGTAGTTTGGGAACCTGCATGGAATATCTCTATGGCAGATGAACATGTCAAGAGTAAATTGGGAATGAATTAAAAGAGAAATTTACTATTTAATTACTTATCAAGTAGTTTGGATATAATCTCATTTATTATAATTCGAGGAGAGATATATGGATTCAAAACACTACTACAATCCCAATGGTCAAGAGATTTTAGACGAGGGGATTTTTGGTGGTTCGCCAACAGGATTTGTAGACTTTAACCGTTCTAAATATAAATGGGATACAAATATATATGATTTGATGAATGCAAATACATGGTTTCCATCTGAAGTCAATACATCTGCAGAGAAAAAAAACTTTGAAAAACTTACAGATAATGAACAGGCTATCTATAAACTTACCTTTGCACAATTAAGCTTCAATGACTCAGCTCAAGAGGAGTATCTCTCTGATTTTAGACGATTAGCCAATAATCGTTTGATTAAATCGGTACTCTCATTACAGATAATGCAAGAAGTTAACCATTCCAAATCATATGCTGTACTTCTTGATGCTTGTGGTAATTCAGATGAGGTTTTTAACCTATATAAACATGATAATGCACTAAACCTTAAAAATCAGAAGATTTCAGAGCAGTTTGCAAGACATATTGATGGTAATTCTGTCGATAAAATGTTACTTAGTGCTATGGCAAGTGTCAATTTAGAGGGTATCTATTTCCTATTAGGGTTTTCTTATATCTATCTACTTGGAGATAAAGTACCAGGGTCAAGAGATATGATTAAATTTATCGCAAGAGATGAACTAAATACCCATCTACCACTATTTGCAAATATCTTCAAAACTATACAAAAAGAGAATAAGATTTTAACATCTACTATAGATTCTGCCTATAAAATGATAGAAGATGCTGTAAATATAGAGCTGGAATATGGAAACTATTTATTAGCACAATATCCAATTATGGGAGTAACACCTGAACTTATGAAGCGTACCGTTCATAATTATGCCAATGATAGACTCAAAAAGATAGGTCTTAGAGCAATTTTCAACGAAACAGATAAAACATATCTACAAAAGCTAGTTACAAAACATCTCAATATGAATGAGGTTAAAAGTAACTTTTTTGAGAGTAATGTCTCAAACTATGCTAAATCCAGTATAGATTTAGATGACTTTTAATGGTGCAAGGATACCCTTGATGGGTATCCAGTAAATAGTAATTAGATAGTTATTTTTTTATAGGTGTTACATACATATTGACATAACGACCATCACGTCTAGCATCTTGTTCTAGGACACCAACATCTTCGAGCATTGGCCATACACGTCTAAGAACATCAACACCCCATTCAGGGTTTGCCATCTCTCTACCACGTAAAAACACTCTTAGCTTAACATGCTTTCCATCTTCAAGAAACTCTCTAGCATGTTTTACTTTATAAGCAATATCTCCATCAGCAATTTTACAAGAGAATTTTACCTCTTTTACATCAATAGTCTTTTGGTTCTTTCTTGCCTCTTTTTTCTTCTTCTCTTGCTCATATTTATATTTTCCATAATCCATCATTTTGGCTACAGGTGGTTTTGCATTTGGTGACATTAGCACCAAATCAAGACCTTTATTATCAGCAATTTGTAAAGCTTCATCTCGAGAAATAATTCCAAATTGTTCACCATCGTCGCCTAGAACTCTAAGTTCATAAGCTCTAATCTTATCATTCATTATGGTGTCGTCTGGCTTCTTTCTTCCTCTATTATTTCTGTTGTTTTGTCTACTCAAATTTTACCTTCATTTAGTTGTTGACTTAATTCTATCATAAATTCATCAAAAGAGAGATTATATTGCTCTTTTTTTCGTCTATTTCTAATCGCAACCGTTTTATTATCTACCTCTTCATCTCCTACTATTACAACATATGGAACTCTCTGCTTCTCTGCATTTCGTACTCGTTTGTTTAGCGAGTCATTTTTATCAAAAATTTCACAATCAATCTCTATCTTCATCAGCTCTTTTTTTAGCTCTTTGGCATACTCTACATGAGTATTTGAGATAGGAACAAAGATAACTTGTGTAGGTGCGATAAATAGAGGAAACTCCCCTGCATAGTGTTCGGTTAAAATTCCAATAAATCGTTCAAATGAACCAAGAATTGCTCTATGAATCATAACAGGTTGTTTTCTGCTATTATCTTCTGCTACATACTCTACACCAAATCGCATAGGTAGATTAAAATCTACTTGAATAGTTCCACACTGCCACTTACGACCAATTGCGTCAGTAATCTTTATATCAATTTTTGGTCCATAAAATGCTCCACCACCCTCATCAATAGTAAAAGGTAGATTGTTTTCATTTAGTGCTGTTTTTAACCCATTAGTTGCTAACTCCCATACATCATCTTCTCCGATGGCTTTCTCTGGTTTAGTAGCAATCTCCATGGTATAATCAAATCCGAATAGTCTCATTACACTATCTACAAACTCTACAATATCTATAACCTCTGAAGCAATCTGTTCTGGAGTACAGAAGATATGAGCATCATCTTGTGTAAACTCTCGCACTCTCAATAGTCCATGCAGTACACCCGATTTTTCATGTCTATGAACCACTCCATACTCATAATATTTTAGTGGTAAATCACGATAACTCTTTCCACTCTGTTTAAAGATTTGTATATGTCCGATACAGTTCATAGGTTTTATACCATACTCCTGTTCATCAATAGTAGTTAGATACATATTTTCACCATAACAAGCATAATGCCCTGATGTTCTCCACATATCGGCTTTTAAAATCTCTGGACCTCGTACAGGTTCATACCCTCTAATTCTATGTGCTTTATGCAAGATAGTCTCTAATTTATGACGAAGCTTTGCCCCTTTTGGCATCCAAAATGGTAGCCCTGCCCCACTCTCTTCATCAAACATAAAGAGTTCCATCTCTGCACCGATTTTTCTATGGTCACGTTTTTTTGCCTCTTCTAGCATCTTTAGATGTGCTTTTAGAGTCTCTTTATCAGCAAATGCAATACCATAGATACGAGTAAGCATCTCTTTGCTATCATCTCCACCTAGATATGCACCTGCCACACGAGTGAGTTTAAAGTTATGTAAAAATCGTAAAGAAGGAACATGAGGACCTTGACATAAATCTTCAAACTCTCCCTGTTTGTAGATAGATACGATACCATCAGGAATTCTTTTTAATACTTCAAGTTTTAACTCATCATTAGCAAACTTCTCTAAAGCTTCATCTTTGGTTATCTCATACTTCTCTATTTTGTACCTCTTTTTGATAAGTTGTTTCATGCTCTTTTCGATTTTTTTCAAATCCTCTTCGCCAATCTTCTCATCAACTTTAAAGTCATAATAGAAACCCTCATCAACATTTGGACCTACAAAAAATTTAGCATTTGTATAGAGTTGAGTAATTGCTTGTGCCATAAGATGGGCTGTAGAGTGTCGTATAATCTCCAATGATGGTGTTGAGTTATCATACTCTATAGGTTGTGCATCACAATTTTCACTAGCACTTTGTGTATCTATAATATTTCCTAAGTCATCAATATAACCAATTAAATTTTCACTCAAAATTTTACCTTTATAATCTCCTATAATACGTAATAGGATACTCTTTTTTTAATTGGAGTATTATATCTTGATTTATTTTAGCTGAACTTACGCACCATATTTATAACTTAAGTGTGTTAAACTTCTATATTAAATTTAATATAGAGGTAATAATATATGGCACTATTTGGAACAGACGGCGTACGTGGTTTAGCAGGTGGAAAATTAAATGCATTAAATGTTATGCGTTTAGCAATATCAGCAGGGATTCACTTACGAAAAACAAGTAAATACAATAAGATATTAGTTGGAAAAGATACACGAAAATCAGGTTATATGATAGAGAATGCTCTAGTTTCAGGATTGACTGCCGTTGGTTTTGATGTAATTCAAATAGGACCTATGCCTACACCTGCTATAGCTTTTATTACTGAAAATATGCGTTGTGATGCAGGAATTATGATTACAGCATCGCATAATCCCTATTACGATAATGGGATTAAATTTTTTGGTGCAGAGGGTAATAAATTGGGTAAAGAGTGTGAAGAGGAGATAGAGAAAATCTACAACTCTCAATCTGTTATAGATAACGCATTTGTAACAAAAAAAGAGATAGGTCGTTCTAAACGTATTGATGATGTTATTGGTCGTTATATTGTTCATATAAAAAACTCTTTTCCAAATCATTACTCTCTATATGGCAAGAGAATTGTTGTCGATTGTGCCAACGGTGCATCATATATTGTAGCTCCAACCGTACTAGAAGAGTTAGGTGCAGAGGTTATCATTATGGCAAACAGACCTAATGGATACAATATCAATACAAACTGTGGAGCAATGCACCCAGAACTCTTATCTCAAAAGGTTATTGAGACACGTGCAGATATAGGAATTGCCCTTGATGGAGATGCAGATAGAATCGTAGTAGTAGATGAGAGAGGAGAGGTAGTTGATGGAGACAAGCTTATTGGTGCGTTAGCAATTCATCTAAAAAATGAGAAAAAATTATCTAATGACAAAGTAGTAGCTACGGTTATGAGTAACCAAGGGTTAGAGGAGTATCTAGCATCTCATGGAATTACACTAGAGAGAAGTGATGTAGGAGACAAACATGTATTAGAGGTAATGAAAAAGATTGGTTCAAACTTTGGTGGAGAGCAGAGTGG
>JALSOO010000005.1 GCA_026986355.1 Campylobacteraceae bacterium
TATCTTTTGTATCACTTGAAACTGTTTTTGTTGTATCTGTTGCATCATTAGAAACTGTTTTTGTTGTATCTGTTGCATCATTAGAAGCTGTTTTTGCTGTATCTGTTGCATCATTAGATACAGTTTTTACTGAATCTTTTGTATCATTAGAAACTGTTTTTACATTTGCTGTTGTATCTTTAGATACTGTTTTAACTGAATCAGTTGTATCATTAGATACAGTTTTTACGGAATCTTTTGTATCATTAGCTACTGTTGTTACGTTAGTTGTTGTATCTTTAGAGATACTTTTAGTTGCATCATTAACATCTTTAGATACAGAAACAGCAGAATCTTTCATATCTTTAGAAGCAATTGTTGAAGAGTCTTTTAAATCTTTTGTTGTATTAGAGATAGAATCTTTTGTATCTTCTGCCAACTCAACTGCTGAATCTCTTGTATCTTTAGATGTTGAAACTTCTGATGTTTTTAAATCATCTGATACTTTAACTGAAGAGTCTTTTGCATCTGAACTTACATTTGTAACTGTTCTCTCTGCAGATTTAGAAGTCTCAACTGCACCATCTTTTAGTGAAGCAACTGAATCTTTAGCATCTTTACTCATAGATGTCGCTGCATCTTTCATATCTTTAAACATATCTCCAAAAGAGAAGTCTGCTGAAGCTGTTGTCAACATTGCTGCTGTGATTGCACTCATAATTACGATTTTTTTCATAGGGGAAGTCCTTATATTTTAATTTATGAGTGGATTTTATCAAGTATTATTTGAAACTATACTTAAACGATATAAAAAAAAATAATTGAAATCCATAATGTTTATCAAAGCAATGAATAATTTACTAATTTCTAGTTTAGGTTTAATATATAAAGATAATTTGCTACAATAGTAATGATAACTTACTAAAAAAGGATATATAAACCATGAAAAAACTACTAATCGTACCTGTGATAATAGTCTCTTTTGCTTCGGCAAAAGCTTATACACAAGCAGATAGAATCCAAGATATGCAAAAGATGGCACAAGCTATGCAAGATATACAAACGGGCTTCTTTTACAACAATCTTGATATTGTTAAAGATGGAGTAAAAACCCTTGAAGATACCATAATAAAGGTACGCCCAATAAAATCTGAAATTGAAAATACAGATATTTATGAGAAGTGGTTAAACAATAGTTTAAAGATGACAAACAAGATAAAAAAGAAGATTACACAAAAAGCAAAAGATATCAAAGAGCATTTTGAAGCTGGAGACCCAAAACAAGCTCTACAAGCTTATAGTAAAATCACACAACAGTGTCTTAAATGTCATGTAAATATACGTAAATGGTAAGCTCCAAAGTAGAAGGGAGGAGGAGTATATGAAAAAGATATTGATTGTAACTTTTTTACTCATCATAAATCTACAAGCTGATGATATTACCATTACGGGTACAGTAGTATCTGATGGGCAAAAGATGATTGGTAGTAGATATATGGGATACATAAAAAAGGTTTTTGTTAAAGTTGGAGATAGAGTCAAACGAGAAGACCCCCTCTATGAGATGGAATCGGCTGAGTTTGACATTATGAAATCTCAAGCAGATTTAATGCTAGAGCAGTCAAAAATTGTAGTTGAGTTTTGGAAAAAGCGTTTAGAGAATATCAATAAACGAAAAAAACATCTCAAAAGACGTAAACATATACCAATGATGGATATAGAAGACCTTGAATCACAAGCAACCAATGTAGAGACAATGCTACAATCAGCACAAGTATTGGTAAAACAAGCATCTATCAAAGCTAAACAGATGGCAACTATTTTTAATTATCTAAAAATGAAAGCTCCATCAGATGGTGTGGTTGTTCGTAGAAATATTAAACCAGGCGATATGATTATGCCAGGAATGCTTACGATTATGCTAACTGATACAGAATCATTGGAAGTTCAGGCCTCTGTATCAGAGAGCATTATAGCTATGGTTAATGTAGGAGAACAGCTTGTTATTACTATTCCTTCTATAAAGTATAAGACTATTGGAACAATCAAAGCCATTGTACCTGATGCCAATCCAATGACCCATAAGATTCAAATGCGTATATCTTTTGACAAAGGAGACTACAATGTTTTCCCTGGTATGTATGCAAAAGTTACAATTAAAGAGAAGAAATAGCTATTTTTTAAATACCAAATAGAACTTCTCTGTCTCATGCCCATATATTGCTATGGGTGTTTTTGAGACAAGCTTCATATTGGTTAGCCTCTTTAACTCTTCTACTTTATGATAATATTGAGTAATACTATCTTGAGACTTTTTGTAACATCCATCTATCTCTTCAAAATAGGTAAAATCCATATAATAGCTCCCCTCATCTTCGATATAATCAGAATCAATTGTCAAAAATCTATCTCCTACATCTTTGATAAAGTTACCAGAGGCTACAACTTTAAAAGCATAAAGAGTATTTATATCACATATAAAATATCCTCCTCTATTTAAAGTTCTCTCAATACACCCCAAAAATCGTCTCAACTGACTCTTATCAAGATAGTTAACCATATCAAATATAGCTGTAATCACATCAAATTTCTGCTCAACACTACACAAATCTATACAGTGAGCATTAACCCCTTTTGCCTTGGCATTTTTTACCATAACAAGGCTTAAATCAATTCCCATTGTCTCAACATCTGGATATTGAAAACTTAACTCTTGCAGAAATCCACCCGAACCACACCCAACATCTAGTAGACTTTTAAAGTCGAACTCTTGAAGTGTCTCAAAATAGTACTCATTTAAGATAGGAGTTACCTCATGAATATCCAACATATCCTCTGCTAAAGCATAAATATCCAATCCACCTTTAGACACGGCTCTCTACCACACTATTTATCTTTTCATATAGAGATAGAACCTCATCTTTTTTGGCATAGTATGCATTTTTATTAGCTATCAGATGAACAGATGAGTCCATAATATCCTCTGCTACTTTCAATCCATTCTCTCGCATTGTTGCACCTGTTTCTACAATATCTACAATAGCATCTGCCAATCCAACCAAAGGAGCTAATTCAATAGAACCATAGAGTTTAATAATCTCAACCCCAACAGCCTTTTTGGCAAAATACTGCTCTGTAATATTGACCATTTTAGTAGCTATTTTGATATTTGGTTTAGACCAATCAAGTTCATCTTCATTTCTAATCCCAATAGAAACTTTACATTTACCCATCTGCATATCTAAGAGTTTGACAATATCTAGCTCTTTTTCAGTAATAACATCAAGCCCAACGACACCAATATCAGCCGAACCATGCTCTACATAGGTTGGTACATCTTGGTTTCGTACATTCAAAAAACGAAACTCTCCCACCTCCATAATAAGCTCTCGCCCCTCAAACTTGAACTCTCCACCAAAAATTTCAGCAAAAATTGCCAAAGTCTCCTCTGCAATTCTCCCCTTTGGAAGTGCCACTGTTAACATATCTATACCTTTTGTAATGCGTTTTTTATACCCTGAAAGATTAGCGTCTCATCAAAAATAGCATTATCAAAAAAAGAGGCTAAAAACTTGCCATCTCCTCCTGATATATAGAGCTTTTTATCCGATTGATGTTTTTCTATGAGCATTTTTATTGATGAAATTATACCAAAACTTATCCCATCTTTTGTTGTCTTTGGAAGTGCATCTAAAGATATATCTCTATTTAACTCTATCTCTAAAGCAGGAGAGATAGAAGCATACGCCTTGATATAGGCTTTTAACCCCAAAAGTAAAAATCCACCTCTATATCTACCCTCCTCTACTATATCAACCGTTATAGCAGAACCAGCACTAACAAATATACCATCTCTATGAGATAAACACAAAGCCTTTCTATCGACACCCATTGTACTATACTCATTCTCTATGGTTATAATATTTGATATATCACGCCACTTCTTTAAATTAGCAAATCTATCTTTGAGTTGATGTTTGACACTTATATACGCTATCTCTCTATCTCTATACTCCTCTATAGCCTCTTTGTGACTTAGATGAATTACCTTATCTCCATTATAGATATGAACCCTTGTATTTCCTATATCTGCTAGTAGCATTCTATACTTTTCTATTAATTCTAATTTTTTTAGGAGAGAATAGCTCTATCGCCTTTGCTATCATTGGTTCTTTTAAAATTTTCTCTTCATCTTTCTCTTTGGCTGATTCAACTCCACCATCACTTGGAGCTACACAGGAGCTTTTCATTGGTGGTTCTTCATATGATATCGAGTTATTAAAAAGTTCATCTTCTATCATGGATATAGGTTCTACAAACTGCTCATTATTAAATTCATGTGTGATTGGGGTAGGCTCTTTTTTATCTATTGAGGGGGGCAAATCCTTGGAGATATTTTTAATTTTAGTCTTTAAACCAAAAATATCTTGTACAAATGTTCTAATGGTTATCCAATTATTTTTGAGTAGAGTACGCTCTTTACCAGTAGCAAAAGATTCCCACATCAATATATTACCTTTAAAAGAGATATAGGCTATACTGTGTTTAAAGCACTCTCCCAATTCATAGTTACGGTCATATATTTTAGCAATTAACTTCTCAAAATTATCTGCACCTATATCTATAGACTTTTGAACTACTTTCTCTTCTATTTTAGGAGTTATAACCTCTTTTCGGGGAGTTTTAATAGTTGGTATAGTAGGGGTTTGCTTCTCTTTTAACTGAAAACTATCCATCATTTTAAATAGTGTCAACGACAAGACAAACTCTCCATCACTTCCCATATTTAATAGAGATTTTGATTCAGCCAAAACTCTAAAAAAACGTTCTATAACCATTGGGGTAATGGTATGAGAACCACTTAGGAGTATCTCTTTTAGATATAACATCAACTCATCAATAACCATTTCTGCTTCAAACTCTGATGATTGTTTGATAAATTTCAATATATTATCTTCATCTTTTACTAAAATAGTCTCAATCAAAGAGGCTAATATAGAGGGTTCTATAATTCCTAGCATATTAGTCACCGTATTGACATCTACAAAATTATTAGAATAGACAATAGCTTGGTCAAGTAGGGTTAATGCATCTCTAACAGAACCTGAACTTGACCTAGATATAATATCCAATGCACTCTGCTCATACCCTACCCCCTCTAAATTCAAGATATGAGCTAGATGTTGTGTTAAAGTTTTTTGTGGAATCTTTCTAAATCTAAAATGTTGGGTTCTACTCAAAATAGTAGCAGGTAGCTTCAATGGGTCGGTAGTAGCTAATATAAATTTGACAAAAGGAGGAGGCTCTTCAAGAGTTTTTAGCAGAGCATTAAATGCCTCTTTGGTCAACATATGAACCTCATCAATAATAAATATCTTGTATCTTGCAGTAGCAGGTTTATATTTGGTATGCTCTATAAGCTCACGAATATCATCTATTTTACGATTTGATGCACCGTCCATCTCTATAATATCCATATGCCGTGACTCATTTGCCATAATACAGTGAGAACAGAGATTACAAGGGTGTGAGGTTGTACCTTTTTCACAAACTAATGCCTTGGCAAAAATACGAGCTGTTGAAGTTTTTCCTGAACCCCTCAACCCTGAAAATAGATATGCATGAGAGAGTCTATCACTATCTAGTGCCAAAGATAGCGTTTGTGAAACTGCCTCTTGACCAATTAAATCTTCAAAAGATGAAGGTCGATATTTTCGTGCTAAAGCTAATGACACATAAGACTCCTAATATAAAACAATTATTAATATTGTAGTCAAATTTTACTTGTGGTTTGATA
>JALSOO010000006.1 GCA_026986355.1 Campylobacteraceae bacterium
ATGTTAAGATAAACAAAAAGAGTTTAACATGTTTAAGTATTTTATTCCTCTACTGTTCTCATCTCTTCTTGGTGCAAATACTCTTGTTGTAAAGAGTCTCTCCTCTTTGGAGAAGCCTTTTATTGTACAGAGTGATAAGGTACTATTTGATACATCTATATCTTATACTCATAAACCTCTTATTGAGTGTTCTCCTAAACTTAATGCTGTATATAAAGTAGTTTCCCAAAAAGAGTTAAAGGTAATACCTAAAATAGCATTAAATAGTTCAACCAATTATAGTTGTAGTTATAAGAGTAATAAATTTTCGTTTAAAACAACCCATTTTAAAGTGATAGATTATCACTATTTTAAAGATGAAAAGATTTTACGTTTAAGTTTTAATGATATGATAGATAGAGATAGTATCTCTAAAGCTATTAGATTATACAAAGTAGATAAACTTGCAAAAACTGAATTGAACTATAAAATATTAGAGAGTTCAAATAGAGTTATTCTCTTGAAAATTAGTGAAAAAATTGGGAAGAGTCGTATAGATTTATTTATTGATAAGAAACTCAAAACTACTCATGGGAATAATCTTAATATATCTTTTATTAAAACTATTAATAGTAAAAATAGAGAAGATTTTAAATTAAATAGAGATAAAAAAGCAATGGTTATCACAGATGCCCCACAAATGGTAGCTTTAGATGATGGTGGATTTGCACTTCGTATATTTTCAGATGATGGATTCGAGAAAAAGGCTGAAAAGTTTATAGATATAGATGGAGTTGATAACTTTACACTAAAAGAGTATAGATATTTGGATTACTCTATAAAAGATAGGTTATCTATCTCTAACTCATCATATTATTATAACGATATAGTTAGTTCTGAATTTCAACCAAATAGTACCTACAAAGTGGTACTCAAAAAAGGTTTAGAGAACTATCGTCAACTAAGAAGTGATAAATACTACACTCTAAAGACAGGAGATAGAGCTAAGAGTATCTTCTTTGATAATAAGAAAAACTATATATCTAATCGTGGAGAGTTGGGGTTCTCCTCTGTAAATGTAGATAAAGCTACGCTAATAGTTGAGCGTATTCTTGATGACAATATCCGTTATTTTATGAACTTCTCTTTAGCAGATACCAAGAGTAGTGATAGTTATAGCCAAGAGATATTTACCAAAGAGTTGACCCTAAATAGTGAAAAAAACAAGATTTTAAAACAGAAATTTTTACTCAAAGATTTATATAAAAAGAGTCTACCTTTTGGTGTCTATAAGATTACATTGCGTTATAGTGAAAAAGTAGGAGATAGTGTAGAAGAGAAGAGTAGTAGCAAGGTTATCTTTGTATCTGATTTAGGAATCTCTCTAAATCTATCAAAAGAACAAGCCTTTATATCGGTACTATCTTTGAGCAAAGCAGAACCGATAGAGGGAGCAAAAATCTTTTTATATGGGAAAAATAATGCACTATTAGCAGAGGCTAAAACCAATTCAGATGGGATTGCTACTATTAGTAAAAAATCTATTTTAGATAAAAGTCCAAAAGGTATTATCGTTCAAACAGCAAAAGATAAAAACTTTTTAGCACTAAATGATACGATTCTCTCTCCCTCTCCTTCTGATATTTTAAAAAAATCAGAACGATTTAAAGCTCATATCTATTTTCAGAGTAATATTGTACGTCCTGCCTCTAAAATCAACGCTTTGATTACATTAAAAGATAGAGATTTTATATCTGCTAATAATATACCTATCAAAATAGAGCTTTTAGACTCTGCTAAAAGAGTAATGGTCAAAAAGATTTATCATACCAATAGTTATGGAATGATAGATTTTCACTATCAACTTGATAGTAGTGATAAAACAGGCAACTACCATTTAAAAGTATCTATGGGAGATAACAAAATAGGAGAAAAAACGATAAAGGTAGAGGCATTTTTACCTCCTAAGATTGAGAATAGTATCAAAACAGATAGAGATATTTACCAAAAAAATGAGCTAATAGAGTTAAATGTCTCCTCTCGTTATCTATTTGGTACTCCAGCATCAAATCTAAATGGCAAGGTAACACTCAATGCTAAACCTATTGATTTTCACTCTAAAAAGTATAAAAATTATATCTTCTCAAATAGTGAACTTAATCAAAAGAATCTATCAACCTATATAGATTATAGTGAAAATATCAAGCTTGACTCCAAGGGTAAATACTCTATGGTTTTATCTACAAATCTATCTCAGCAAGTTCCCTCTATCTTAGAGACAATGATTGGTGTAACTATTATGGACGATACACAACCAGTATCTAGCTATAAAAAGGTAAAAATATACCCTTACAAAGCAATGGTAGGTCTCAAAATAGATAAAAACTCTTTTGAAAAAGGCGAAAAGCTAGAGGGGAAAGCTATTTTAATCGACCCTATTACTCAAAAAGAGATAAAACGAACACTCTATGCTGTTATCAAAGAGGTTAAATGGCACTATGATTATAGTGGAGGTAACTATAATTGGGAAAAAGAGGTAGATACTATTGACCATTTTACTATCGCTTCAAATGAGAAGTTTAGCCGTACCATAACGAATAATGGAGATTATATTATAGAGGTATCTGACCATTTAGGTGGACATAGTACAAGTAGCTCTTTTGATGTTTGGTGGTGGTCTTACTCCAATATCTCTCCTAAAAATGACTTGAAATCTATAGAGATTAAATTTAAAGATAGACTCTATAAAAAAGGAGACAAGCTTAATGTTGAGATTAAATCTCCTATTTTAGAGGGAGAACTTCTATTGACACTAGAAGATGAAAAGGTAGAGTACTATAATATGATACCACTTCATAAAGGTGTAGCAAAAGTATCAATACCTATTGATATAGAGATGAGAAGAGGGTTGCGACTACACGCTACAGCCTTTCGAGCATCAGATACCCCATCAAATCTAATCCCTTTTAGGGCTATCGGTTATAAATTTATTAAACCAGATAGAACAGCACACAAGATTAATATAACCACAACTCTACCAAAAGTCTCTAAATCCAATAGGATTTTAAAATTGGGTATTCAAACCGATAAACCATCAAAAGTTTTAGTATCTGTTGTAGATAGAGGTATCTTGCAGTTGGTTGAACAGAAAAAACCTGAACTCTTTAAATTCTTTAATGAAGAACCTAAAAAAGCTATCTCCTATTATGATTTGTATGACCAGCTTATGAGCTATTTAACCAAAGGTAAGCTAATAGATTTTGGAGCAGGAGATATGTTGGCTAAAAAGAGAAAACATCTAGCTCCTGATTTAGGAAAACGAGTCAAACCATTTATGATATGGTCGGGTATAGTTGACCTAAAAGATAAAAAGGGAGAGATAGAGATAAAAATTCCAGAATTTAATGGACGTGCTTCTGTTGTAGTTATTGCAATTAATAGTGATAGTATTGGGGTAAGTGAACAGGATATAAAGATACGAGATGATGTGATGTTGAAACCTTCATATCCTCTCTATGGTTTAGTAGGAGATACTATTAACGTCCCATTGCGTATCTTTAATACAACCAAAGAGAGTAAAGAGATTAAAGTTAGCTCTAAATTCTCAAATAACCTCTCTTTGATTCTAAAAAAAGAGAGTGTTAAAGTCCCTGCTAACAGTTCGGTGCTTCTATCTGCTACACTCCATGCCAATAGTATTGGTAAAGGTCAAATAGAACTATATGCAGAGTATAATGGTACAAAAATATCCAAAAGTGTTGAGTTACCTATCTATAGCCCTTATGCTATCTCTACAAAAACATTCAAAGGTATCTCAAATAGAGTATTACGATTTAAAGCTCCAAAAGAGTATCGTAATGCAAAAGTGATGATAACTCTATCAGATAATCTCATAGGAGCATTAAGAGATGATTTGAAATATCTAGTCGGTTATCCTTATGGTTGTGCCGAACAGACCTCATCACAAATTTCAGCAATGCACTATGCAAAACCTTTTTTAAAAAAGGATAAATTAGTAAAAGAGAGTGAGAACTTTATCCGTCAAGGTATCAAAAAACTATATAGTATGCAAAACTACTATGGAGAGTTCTCCTACTGGAGAGGTGGTGAGTATGTCAACCCTTATGCCTCATTATATGCTTCACAGGTACTATTGGAACTTAGTCATGATGGTGTAGATGTACCTCCTAGTTTAATTAAAAATATTATTAAAATGCTTAAATCTGTAGCTACTAAGAGTGGAAATTATCATTCAACATATACTAATTTTCATCGAATATATGCAGGATTTATACTAGCAGAGCATAAAGAGCTTTCAGAGAGTACAGCAAATATGCTTTATGAAAAAGGTATCTATAAAGGGCATTTTTTAGCTACCTTCTATATGTCAGCTATTAGAAAGATGCAAGGCAAACTAAAATCAGCTCATAGACTCTTTATCAAAAATAGTTATGCTCTTTCACGTTATGCCTATAAAACCTATGGAAACAGAACAGGTAATTTTGAATCAAATGTACGTGATATGCTTCTGCATTTTATAATCAAAACAAAATATTTCAATAAAGATGCAAAAGATTTAGTAGCTGTTCAAAAAGAGTTTAACCATCTATACTCTACCCAAACTAAAGCGATTGCACTCAAAGCCATATCTATCTATCTTGGAAGACCAAAAGATTCCAATATAGATGTAGATATTGAGATTAATGGAGATAAAGCTAACTATACATCGGCTAAAACAATTGATATAGATAGATTAACAAGCAAAGAGGTTAAACTATCTCCAAATAGAGGTGCAGTAGCCTACTCTATTGAGCTAATCAAACATCTACCTCGTGCTATTAAAAATAGATTATCATCTAAAAAAGAGTTGAGTATCAAACGGGAGTTTATAGATACAAATGGAGATGAGGTTGATTTGGATAATCTAATTCAAGGAGAAAAGCTCTACTCTAAAGTCACTATTGCTAATTATGGAGAGATTAAAAATGTAGTTGTAAATCAGAGAGTTCCTGCATGTTTAACCATTGTAAATAATCGTATCAATAATAAAGAAGCACTTTTCCCAAATAAAAATATAAATCAAGAGTATTCTGAAATTCGTGATGATAGAGTTTTGAACTTTATTAACTTACATAAAAAACAAGAGTACAATAAATCTCTAAAAAAATATATTGTTTTAGAAAATAGAGGGGTTATCTATACACCACTTATAGCCACTTCTATAGGAGAGTGTAGAGTACCTGCTGTGATTACAGAAGCGATGTATGATACTCGTATCAATGATTATGCAAAAGGTGTAGAAAGAGTTATTGTCAAACCTTTGAGTTCCCACAATAACAACAGTATGGATATTCATAAAAAAGATAAATTTGTAGATAGAGCCAAAGAGTTAGTCAAAGAGTTATATAGAGTAGAGATGAGTTCCAATAATGAGTTTGATTTTATCAAATTTTTTCACTATCCTTTAGCTCAATACTATCATACTAAACATGCTTCAAAAGATGATGTTTTAAAAGATAAAAAGAGTTATTTTAAAAATTGGTCAAAACGATTCTATAACCATATAGCCGTAGAGGTTCTAAATAGTTCCCATCATAAAGCAGAGTTAAAAATAGAGTTCGATTACTCTCTCAATAATGGCAAAAAGGTACTAAAAGGGCATAGTAAACACTTCTTGAGTGTAGAAGAGATTAATGGTAAAGTAGTAATCACTAAAGTGGGGTTAAAATAATGAAAGTGAACTACTAAAAGCTAAAAAATAATCTCCTAATTAGTGATGATAACATCACTA
>JALSOO010000007.1 GCA_026986355.1 Campylobacteraceae bacterium
GATAAAATAGACTATAATAAAAAAATAAATTATAAAAAGAGAAAAGATGATTAAACATATACTCATTACAGTTACAACCGTTGCTATACTAAATACAGTTACATTTGCTATTGATTTAACAACTTGTGTTGGTTGTCATGGTAAACATTTTGAAAAGTCGGCTATGAATACATCGCGTATTGTCAAAGATTTAAAACCCAATGAGATTCGTAAAGCACTCAAAGGGTACAAAGAGGGTTCTCATGGTGGAGCTATGAAAGATACGATGAATAGACAAATATCTAAATTTACAGATAAAGAGATAGAGGAGATTATAACTATAATCACAACAAATAAAATAGCACAATATATAAATTTGGACTCAAATAAGAGCAAAAAAGAGATACCCCAAATAGAGGTATCTACCGATAACTGTATCAGTTGTCATGGAGTAAACTTTGAGAAATCAGCTATGGGTTACTCTAGGATTGTCAATCAGATGTCAAAAGAGGATATTATAGCTTCATTAAATGGGTATAAAAGTGGTACTTATGGTGGTCATATGAAAGCACTTATGGCAACTCAAGCTACCAAACTCTCTACCCAAGAGATAGAGATTGTAGCCCAAATGATTACTAATCTATCATCAAATTAGAGTTGAGAGATATTTCTACTAGCAAGAGAGGCAGGATAGTCTCTATCTGTTGCAATAGATTTAGCACGTTTACTAATCTCCTCCTCTTCTATAGAGACAGTTCTCTCTATAGAGCCAAATAGTTTAAACTCTTTGCATATACTATCAATCATATCAAGTACAGAGGAGACTTTTACTATCTCACATCTAGCATATTTTTCTCTAGGAAAAGAGACTTCAGCTACACGCAAAGTTGGGTCATCTCCTGGGATTTGTTGCGCTCCAAATAGTGGTTTTGAACCAACTTCTGCCGTTTTGAATGTTGGAATAAAACGTGATATATGATTAATAGCATTGATTGTACGCTCTATTACCTCATCTTCTCTCCATGATTTATCAATCTTCTCAATAAAAGTTCTATTTAAATTTGGTTGGCAACTTACAATAGAGTTGGAGACCAAACCATCTTTGTAGAGTGTAATATCATTAGTCATACCATGCAACTGAAAGTAACCGTTAGGATAAGGGGTAAACTGTCCCATGCCTTGTGGTGTGCCACGTTCTCCATGAAAGACAATTTCAGGAAAAAGTCTATCCAAATGCTCTTGCCATCTAGTGACATAAGCTGATTTAAACTCTACCATACTCTTACAAGGTACACCCAATAGGTCATCTATCTTGCCTGTTCTAAATCCTGTGGCATTAATAATATAATCAAATTTATCTTTATGACTATGGTTATCTTTGATATAAGATACCTCCCATATATCATCTATACAATCTTTTTGTATATTATGTACAATGGTGTTGGTTTGAAGTGTTACAGAGTCTAACTGTTCAAGAGAGAGAGATACCCCTGCTGATAATCTAAATAGATTCAATCCATACTCTTGTACGATAATTAATGGAAACTGCACCTTATCTAAATCTATATTTTTAGCTACTGGAATCATCCACTCATCACTAGATTTAGGTATAGTGACACACTCTCTATCTTTTAATGCTTCTATTTCATATTTAGAGTAGCATTTATAGTAGTTTTTACTCTCTCCTAATACTTGATTTTCTACATCTTGCTCTATAAGTTTTTGATACTCATCTCTAAGCAAATCTAAACGTGCTAATAGATTATTAGGGGTACTATTATCACTTATAGGCAAAATAATAACAGTCGGACGATAATCAACTACATAAGGATAAAATCGTAAAAAATCTATTGATTGTTTTAATAGCTTAATACACTGCTCATCAGATATCTCTCTGTATAGATTTCCTCCAGCATGTAGATGACAAAAAGGAGGGCCAGAGACTAAAGTTGACTCTTTTTCAAATAGTGTTACATCTAATCCTCGTTGACCTAAATAGAGTGCTGTTGTTGCTCCTGCAACTCCTCCACCAATAATGGCTATTTTTACTTTTTTACTCATATTAACGTTAATATCTCCTCAAATCTATCAATAATGGTAGATGGATTATAGATAGATATATCTTCTCCATAGTTATAACCATATGTTACCCCAATAGTCTCCATACCACACGCCTCTCCTGCTAAAATATCATTTTTAGAGTCTCCTACCATAATGGATTGGGATATAGATACCTCTAATTTCTCACAAACATGTAGTAGAGGAAGTGGACTTGGTTTTTTATCTGCTAATGAATCTCCACCAATAAAGTATTCAAAAAGTTCAAACATCTCTAACCCTTTTAATATAGGCTCAATAAAATCAAAAGGCTTATTGGTTATAATCGCTAAACGGTAACCTTTGGATTTGAGCAAAGTAAGTGTTTGGGGTACATTAGGATAGGGAACTGTTTTTATGCATAGATTATTAGCATAAAATTTTAGAAAAATATCTAAAGCAGTTGTAACAACTTCTCTATCGAGAGTTTTATCAATTATTCTACTTCTACTTAAAGCACGTTGTACCAATATTGAAGCACCATTTCCAACCCATTCATAAATTATCTCTTCATCAACTGTTTCATAATCCAATGATGTAAGCATATGATTTACTGCTATTGCCAAATCTGGTGCAGAGTTTATGAGTGTACCATCTAAATCAAATAGGATAACTTTTTTATCTTTAAATTTCAAATTACTACCTTATAGAATATTTTGCCATAGTACTATAAGATACTTAATTTTTTAATAGAAGGGATTAAATCGTATGTTTTTTCTAAATCGTTCTGAATCTAATCTATTTTGCTCTTCTATATGAGTTGTTTGTATAGTAGGTTTTTTTTTAGTATATTTAGATAGTTCCATTTTTAACTCTCTATTTTCTAAATAGAGTATTTTATATCTCTCTTTTAACTCATCATAAGATTTTTTAACCATAAAATCGGACTCTTCTAACTTTTCAATCTCATCTGTTAATACTCTATTGTTAACTCTTAATTTATCAATAGTTAGCTTGTTTTTCTGTAACTCATCAAGATGCTCTTTCTCTTGTTCTATTATCTGATTTTGAAGTCTTGCAAGGGTACTTTTAGAGACCATAAAATGCTCTTGTATAGACTCAAACTCTTTTAATCTCTCTTTTAGATTTACATTAAGAATTTTTTCATCATTTAAAGCACTATTTAAAAAAGACAATCTCTCCTCTTTGGCTTTGTCTACCTCTTTGGCTTGTTCTATTATTCCTCTTAGAGTCTCTATTCTACTTATAAAAACAATAATTAAAATAGATATAATCATTGTAATCAGTAAAAAAAGAAACCCTATAAGATAAAAATCATTATCTATCTGAAAATTGGCAAAAACTCTATCCATCATCTATCCTTTTACTCTATCATACTCTTTTGGGGCTACACACTCCAAACGGTTGCTCTGCAATACTCCATTATAGTTCATATTGGAAAATACTATTTTAACATGGTTATCTAAATTATCTACATAAACAATTTTGGATAGCTGTTTCTTATCATCAAGAGTTATCAAATACTCCACATCTTTATAAGATGCTTGATAATCTGTAGAGGTTATTTCATTTGCTCGTGATAATATAGATTTTAAATCAATCGCTTCATCAACCAAATAGTTTGCTACCTGTTCCAAATCATGGTCAATTACTGTAAGTTGAACACCATCAGTACAGACCTCTTTTTTGGAAGGCTCTTCATAATTCCACTTAAAGAGACTTCGGGTATAACTATGTTCTATCCCTGCATCATCAGTAGTAGTCTCAACTATCCCTTTAAAATAGACGTTCCCTTTGTAGTTGATAACTTTACCATTCTCATTGGTAATCGTCTGTTCAAACTCTGTTGTAAAGTTAGATGGAAGTGTTATATCTGCAGATAACACCCAAAAAGAGATTGATAAAATCATTAATATTTTCATAAAAAACTATCCTTTATGTTTAGTATATCAATATTTTACCAAAAAAATGTGTAGTAACTAGATAAAAAGTAACAATACCATTAAAATTAAGTTTAATAAAATAGCATAACCATATTTTATGTTCTTCGTTTTAAAGGCTTTATAGAGTGTCCAAAAGAGTCCTAATATTAAAATAAGGTATAAAATCAGCCATATAAGGAGTCCTTGTGTCTGTGGCTCACTCATTTTTCTAAATCTTCTTTGGCTAATTTATCGACCATTTTAATACTATCAAGTGCATTTTCTAAAATCTTTTTAG
Source organism: Campylobacteraceae bacterium (assembly GCA_026986355.1). Taxonomy (GTDB): domain Bacteria; phylum Campylobacterota; class Campylobacteria; order Campylobacterales; family Sulfurovaceae; genus UBA1140. The sequence continues at coordinate 4,258 of JALSOO010000007.1, forward strand.
TTGATTTAAGTGGTTGCATTCTTAAGTTTGTCTGCTTTCTATCCAAAGACTCGTCCATCAATACACTCATTACCTCTTTTTCCAACTCTGCATATATCTCTTGCAGTCTCTTCTCTATAAACTCTATATTCACTATTTACTCTTTGGTCTAAATATTTTAATTACATTTTCATCTGCTTCCATAAATGAACCTCCAACAAGGTCAATACAGTAGGGAACAGCAGGAAAAACAGCATCTAAACATTCACGAATAGATTTGGGTTTACCTGGTAGATTGATAATCAATGAACCATTACAGATACCTGCTGTTTGACGCGATAGGATAGCTGTGGGAACGTATTGTAGACTAACAGCTCTCATCTGCTCTCCAAAACCAGGGAGAAGCTTTTGACATACATTTTCAGTCGCTTCTGTAGTTACATCTCTAAGTGCTGGTCCTGTACCACCTGTGGTTACAATAAGGTCACAATTTTTATCACGAGCCAACTCTATAAGTGTAGATTCTATAATCGGTTGCTCATCAGGAATACATCTATACTCATACTCACACTCATTTAGTAGATACTCTTTCATCGTATCCATAATGGCAACACCTGAAATATCTTCATATATACCTTGACTTGCTCTATCTGATGTAGTGACAACACCTATTTTAATTTTATCCATTTTTATCTCCTATTATCCTATTTTTGTTAGTACTCTATCTAACATAGATGTACTTATAAAGCGTTTTAAATATCCCAATATTACTGTTGCTTTGGTTATATAGTAGCGTGGTTTTGGCTTTTTTGCTTGAACTATCTCATAAACAACCTTAGCTACAGAGATAGGCTCTTCATTAAAGGGTACTTTTGATTTCTTCTTTTTTAAGTTATTGAGATAGCTATCTCTAAAAATAGAGTTTTCCATATCAATATTATCTCTTAATTTTTGCATAGCAGTTTTACGAAAGTTTGAGGTAATAGGTCCTGTATTTAGAAGTACAGCATAAATATCTCTATCTTTTAGCTCTAAACGAAGTGTATCGGTCAATCCCTCTATGGCATATTTACTAGCATTGTAAGCACCTCTACCAAATAGAGAGACTAAACCCAAAACAGAAGAGTGTTGGATAATCTTGCCATAACCTTGCTCTCTCATAATGGGGATAATCTGCCGTGTGCATTCATGTAGTCCAAAAACATTAGTTTCAAACTGCTCTCGTAAAACATTGGTTGATATATCTTCTAATGCTCCTGCTTGACCATAACCTGCATTATTGAACCATATATCTATCTTGCTATCTTGTCTCAAAACCTCTTCTATAACAGCAGAAATTTCAGTAGACTCTCTCACATCTAGCTTCATGACATTCTCTAAACCCATCTCTCTTAGAGTAGCTATATCGTTAGAATTTTTGACCGTAGCATAGACTTTAATCCCTTTAGATTGTAAATATTTTGCTGTCTCTAAGCCTATTCCTGTAGAACAGCCTGTAATAACAATATTTGTTTTACTATTTTTTCCCATATTTCAAATCTTTTACAGCTTGAGTTATATCCTCTTGACGCATAAAGTGTTCTCCTACCAAAAAGGCATCTGCTCCAATAGCATTAAGCTCTTTTACCATATCATGGTCTCTAATACCACTTTCAGCTACAATAATCTTATTTTTAGGAATTAGAGGAATAAGCTTTTCACTCAACTTCATATCCATCTCAAAGGTCTCCAAGTTACGATGATTAATACCTATAATATCAGCCCCTGCAAATATAGCTTTGGTTAAATCAATCTTATCATGTATCTCAACCAATGCTTCCATTCCTAAATGGCGTGTATAGTTGATTAACTCTTTTAACTCTTTTCGTGTTAATGCTTTGGCAATCAATAGTAGATAGTCTGCTCCAAATGCTAAAGCCTCTAACACTTGATACTTATCTACAATAAAATCTTTACGAAGTAGAGGTATAGATGTGTATCGGCGTACCATACCTAGATACTCTTTATCTCCTTGAAAAAAGTGTGGTTCAGTCAAGATGGATAGAGAGTCTGCACCCCCTTTTTCATACGCTTGACCAATAACCATTGGGTCAAAATCTTTTCGGATAATCCCTCTACTTGGACTCGCTTTTTTTACCTCTGCAATAATTCTATACGGATTATCCTCTGTAGATTTCAATGCTTTTTTAACATCTTTTGGAGCAAATGGATTATACGCCAATGAACGTCCTAACCACTCTAATGGATAATCAACTTTTCTCTTCTCTAAATCCTCTTTTGTCTTTTTTATAATATCATCTAATATCTGTGCCATTTTTTTTCCTATTTTTGTTTACACTCATTGCGAATTTCATTCCAATGAGTACGAATCTCTATATCTTTTAAACCCTCTATATCTACTACTCTTTTCATAGTTATTCTAGCTTTTTTACACTCTCCAAGCTTATAATATCCCCATGCCAATGAATCTAAATAGGCACTACTATCAGGTTGTTCCTCTAAAGCTCTTTTGATAATCCTAATGCCCTTTTTTATATCAATAGCTTTATCAATTAATATATAACCATAGTAGTTAAAATAAGTTGTGTTTTGGATACCTTTTTGAATAGCTAATTCAAAACGCTTAACCACCTCTGATAACATTGATTTATCATCTTTATTAGGAGAGGACTCATATAGTACTATGGCTGATTCTGCATACCATCTGGCATCTTTTCTCTCTACTTTTAGTTTTTGAACTAATTTATCTGCTTGATTAAACTTTTTAGATTCAATATAGATAGAGTAGAGTAATTCAGGATTGTTATAATCACTCTTTAGAAATTGAATAGCTCCATCATAATCTTTGAGATGTACATATCCCTCAACTGCTCTATTGGCATACTTCTCTTTTTGAGTTGTCTTATAGAGTGCTTTGTAGATAGGTATTATTTTAGAGATATTGTTTTGTTGAAAATAGATAGATATAAGTTGTAGACATACCTTTTCACTACATTTATGATTTAACCTATGATTTTCCAAACGTGAAATAGCTTGGGGGATATCTCTCATATAGTTAACCAAAATAGTTGTTATTTTTAATAATATATTTTCATTATAAGTTTTATTATAAGCCTCTGTTAATAACTCTACAGCCTTAGGATAATCTTTGGTAAAGAGATATGTATTGGCAGAGAGTTCAAAATCTAAAGCTTTTGTTGATTGTGCTAGAAGTAAATTAGTTACCTCTTTTGCCTCTTTGTATCTCTGTTTGGATAGATAAAAAGAGAGTAGTAGCCTTTTTGCTACCAAGTTTTTAGGGTGAGTATCAATATACTCTTGTAATTTTTTTGTATTGCCTGATGTTACACCTGCGTATAGAGCAGTTTTTAACTCTTTTAGCCGATACTCATCTTTACCTGTCTCTTTATAAAGCTTTTTATAAAAGTAATTACTTTTTTTGAAATCATTATTCTGCTCATAAAAGATGGCTTTCATAATCAAATCATCTTCATTTTTAGAAGGACTAGAGATAACACTTTTTCTATGTGCGAAATCTTTAGGATTGTATGTTGCAAGTTCTTCTACAGGTATCATATGACTTTGTGGTCTATATGTTGTGCATCCTACCATCAATACAGCGACAAAGACAAAAAGTAAAACTAACCTATTATTCAATCTATAACTCCTATGCACTCTTTTTTTACCTCTTCTTTATTATTTTTAAAAGTCTCCCAAAAAGGAAATGTTCTACATTGACGTGGTCTTACAGAGTATATTGTACACTGTTTTTTATTATTATCAAAAAAAATACACGCATAGTTATCAGCTTCTATCTTTTTTTCGATTAGAGAGTAGCGATGATTGACTTTTTTGAGATAGATTGTAGCAAATTCTTCCACATTTAACTCTAAAAATTCAGCCATTTTTTCAATTTCAGGATATTTAGCCCAGATATAACCACTCTCTCCTGTACAACATTTACCTCCACAATCTTCACATGCAGAGGGTCTGAATCTATAATTATATCCCTCTTTTACTAAAATATCATCTTTCATATTCAATAATCTCCTTTTATACTATGTGTATCTGCTTTTTTAAATGCTTCTTGTGACTCTTTTCGGTAGTTGCTATCTTCATCAAAAACAATGAATGGTGGCATTATCTTTGTAAGAGACTTAGAGTTCATTCGTGCCGAAATCATAACCAATTTTGACTCTCTATCTATTTTAGAGTGAACAAAACGTAAAACTTCAGGGTTTATTTTACTCTCTTTTAGAGTAAAAAGTACTCTATCAATCTGTTTTGAATCATAGCAAAATATAAAACGACCCCTTGGTTTTAAGACTCTTTTTACTTTTGAAATAAACTCTACAAGAGGAAGATGATGTGCATACCGAGCTATATTGAGATGTTCATTATCACTTTGGATAACGTCTGAATCATAAAATGGTGGATTTGAAACTACAAAATCAAACTTTTTATCTTCAGAAAAATCTATAAAATCACCCAAATAGGCATCAACCTCTAAACTATTTATCTTATAATTATGCTCTGCATAGCATAACATACTCTTCTGTTTATCAATAATTGTTGTAGAGATGTCAAAATCTCTACTAAGAAGTAGAGAGAGGATACCTACACCACAGCCCACATCTAAGAGCGAACCTTTAGGATTAAAATTAGATATAAAATCATATAAAAATATGGAATCACTGTTATACGCATACCCTTTTGTTGGTTGATAAAGATACAAATATTCCCCTTAAATTAAAAAAATAGATGAAATATTACTATAAATTGACAATTTTTAGATAAAATTCTTACTATGAATGATAATATTTTTACAGATACTCCACCAACCTCTACTGATTTTTGTATGCTAGATTATGAGTGTGCCTATATAGAAGGCAACTCTGTGCGTATGAACTACAAATATATAGAACAGGCAACTCAAACCTATAATACAGCACTTATTAACCGTGGTTGGAGACGTTTTGGGTGTTACTATTTTCATCCTATCTGTAATGGGTGTAATGAGTGCAAATCTGTGAGAATTGATGTAAACAACTTTAAACTCCGTAAATCACAAAAAAAAGCTATTAAACGCAACAAAGAGACAGAAATTATTATTCAAAAACCCACTTTATCACAAGCACATATTGATTTATACAACAGATACCACTCTTTTAAACATCAAAAAGATAACTGGTCTCATCGTAATATATCTCCTCGTGAATACAGAGAAAATTTTGTAGAGGGAGCCCATGAGTTTGGGAAAGAGGTTCTATATATCAAAGATGATAAACTTATAGGTGTTGATTTAATTGATGTTTTAGATGATGGAATTTCAGCTATATACTTCTATTATGACCCTGATTATCCTCAACTCTCTTTAGGTACATACTCTCTACTATATCAAATAGAACTTGCAAAAGTACTAGAACTTCCTTGGATTTATATGGGTTATTGGGTAGATGGATGTAAAGCATTTTCTTATAAACCAAACTTTCAACCCCAAGAGATACTTGATGGATTTCCAACTGTTGATACAATCAGTGACTGGAAAGAGTTTAAAAATCCAAATATTTAATAGTAAATATTTTTTAACAAAACTAAAGTGTTTAAAAAAGTAACATATTTTTCATTAATTTTTTTATATTATTTAATATTTAGATTTAAAGAGTAATTCCACGATTGTGACACTTTTTTATATCTTTACTCGAAAATATTCCAAAAATTAATCTAATATTACGTTATTTTAGCCATAATATAGAGTAAAAAATCTATAATATGGAGAAATAAATAGAATGTTAGTTAAAAGAAATATTTTAATATCAACACTACTATCACTATCACTACTTACAAGCATAACTACAGCAGATGCTTTAAAGTGTTCAAATGGACATTGTCAAGTAGATGTAACTAAACTAGCCCCATCTAAAAATATGAAACAACATAAAATATCTAAATTTAAAAATATAGACATAAAACTTACACCTTTAGACCAAAGCCTTGTAGTAAAAGAGGATAAATTAGAATTAGATAAGATATATTTAAATGATGATAAATATGTTCAGCAAAACAATGAAGAGTTAGAACCCCTCACAGAAGAAGAAGAGAATACTATTATTCCTGCTCCAGAAAAATTTGTTGCAACTCCAGAAGAGAAAGAGTTGTATTTAGAACAACAAAGAGCAATGGGTTTAGAAGAGATAGAACTAACACCTCTATACTTCTGCTTAGATGCCCAAGAACCTATCTATGATAAAGAAGCACACCAATTTAACTGTATCGTATCTGGTTAAACCAGATACTAAATATCTTGTTCAACTACCTCTTTAAAACTTTTAAAGTATACTCTTTCTAGCTCTTTTACACTCATCTCTACACTGTTAATTTTAATACTATCTCCACCAACTTTCCCTATAATATCTGTTTTTAGTCCCATCTCTTTTGCCATAGCAATAACTGCTTCAAGGTTCTCTTTGCTATTTACCTCTAAGATAGCTCTACTTTGAGATTCAGAAAAGATTGCTCTCTCATCTGGAACTCTAATGCCTACAATTACACCTTTACCCGATACAGCTGACATCTTAGCTAGTGCTATAGCTAATCCACCTGAGCTTAAATCTTTGGCTGAAGAGAGTAAATCTTGTCTATTTGCTTCTATTACCAAATCCCAAAGTTTAAGCTCCTTGCTATAATCTATATCACGTAAACTTCCTGTTGTCTCTCCAAATAGCTCTTTTAGATAGAGAGAACCACCAAAATCCATTTTGGTCTCTCCTATAAGGATTAGATGATTTTCATCTGCCTGAAATGAAGATGGAAGCACTCTATTTTGGTCATCATTTAATCCAACCATAGCAATAGCAGGTGTAGGAAATACAGATACTCCATTAGTCTCATTATATAGAGATACATTTCCTGAAACTACAGGAGTATTTAGCTCTAAACACGCCTCTTTAATCCCCTCACACGCCTCTGCAAACTGCCACATAACTTCTGGGTTTTCTGGGTTTCCAAAATTTAAACAGTCTGTAATAGAGAGAGGTCTAGCTCCACTCATCGCCACATTTCTACCAGACTCAACCACAGCCAACGCTCCACCTTTATGAGGGTCTATATAGCAGTATCTAGGATTACAATCTGAACTCATTGCCAATGCTTTACCATTCTCTTTGACCCTGATACAACTTGCATCTAAGCTACCAGGGGCTTTTGTGGTGTTTGTCTGAACCATTGAGTCATACTGCTCATATATCCATGCTTTATCTACTACCTCCATTGAGCCTAATAGTTTCTCAAAGGCTATTTGATTATCTATCTTTTCATAAGAGTCAATATTTTTAGATGATACCTCATCTAAATATCTAGGTCTTGCTATAGGTCTATCTAAAATAGGTGCTTCTTCACTTACAGGAGCGATTGGCATATTACAGACTCTCTCTCCATGCCAAAAGAGTTCCATATTTTTACTATCTGTTACCTCTCCAATAATAGCTACATCTAAATCCCACTTCTCGAAAATATCTATAACCTCTTGCTCTTTACCTTTTTTTACACAAACTAACATACGCTCTTGTGATTCACTTAACATAAAGTCATAAGGTGTCATACCCTCTTCTCGTGCTGGAACTTTATCAAGATGCATAATCATACCTGCACCACTCTTTCCTGCCATCTCAAAAGCAGAAGAGGTTAAACCTGCTGCTCCCATATCTTGGATACCTACAACTACATCATTAGTCTTAAAGAGTTCTAAACAAGCTTCAAGTAGAAGTTTCTCTATAAATGGGTCGCCTACTTGAACAGTTGGACGAAGTGATTTTGACTCCTCTGTAAAACTATCACTACTCATTACAGCCCCACCTAATCCATCTCTACCAGTTTTAGAGCCTACATACATAACCGTATTTCCAACACCCTCAGCAATACCCAAGAAAATCTCATCTGATTTACAAATTCCAAGTGCAAAAGCATTAACTAAAATATTGCCATTATAGGACTCATCAAAGGATACCTCTCCACCAATAGTTGGTACACCCATACAGTTTCCATAACCACCAATTCCCTCTGTTACACCTTTGACTAAGTGTCGTTGATATTTTGCTGTTTTATCTGAATTGCTAATATTCCCAAAACGCAAAGCGTTCATATTTGCCACAGGTCTAGCACCCATGGTAAAGACATCTCTTAATATTCCACCCACACCAGTAGCAGCACCTTGATATGGTTCTATAAAACTTGGGTGGTTATGTGACTCCATCTTAAATACAGCAGCCATTCCTCCACCGATATCAATAACACCTGCATTTTCGCCCGGCCCTTGTATCACCCACGGAGCTTTTGTAGGAAAACCATTAAGATATTTTTTGCTTGATTTATAAGAACAATGCTCTGACCACATAGCTGAAAAGATACCAAGTTCTACAATATTTGGATGTCGTCCATCAAGAATTTCTAATATATGTGTGTAGTCGGATTGACTTAACTTATGGTTTTTGAGCAGTTCATCTAAATTTTCTAAGGGTTTTGACATTATTTATGTTCCTATTTTATGGGGGATTTTTGTCTGTTATTCTAGTCAAAAAGTACTAAATAGGCGATGAAATAATAAAAATAGTGATAAAAGATAGTATCATTTTTTACTTTCGATATAATATCTAAAATTAAAAAAGGATTATTATGGGTTGGAGTATACACTTACATCTTATAGCAGCTATTTCATGGATTGGAGGTTCTGTATTTATGTTTGTTTTAGGGATTTCTCTACGAGATAAGGAGGACCAAAAGTTGGTATATCCCCGAATTGGTCCTATTTTTGGTTATTTTGAAATTGTAGTTTTGATACTTCTAATTACAACAGGTATCTGGATGATTGTTCAAAATAATATGATTTATACTCTTTTTGATTTTGATGTACATAGTCGAGTGGTTGAAGCCTTACGTGACAAACTATTATTGGTTGCTATTATGACAATCATCACGATTGTTCATACTATTATAGCCTTTAGAACCAATGGAAAAGAGAGGAGTAGACTAGAGACGATTATATCTCGTGGCTCTTCGATAGGAATTTTTATTATGAATTTTATTGTACTCCATTATGCTATAGTCATACGAGATATATTGTAAAATAGATGAGATGTCTTGCTTGTCATAGATTAAGTTGGTCAACATTTTGTCAATCATGCCAACAAACACTACTAAAACCTAACATTACAAAGAGAACTATAAATAGATTAGAGGTTTATAGCTTTTTTAAATATCAGAATATTGAAAATTTACTCTTGACTAAACATACAAAACAGGGTTTTATCATTTATAGAGCATTATCTAAACTCTCTTTTAGACTATTTATCAAAAACTTTATGCAAAATAGTATAGACAAGATTTATATATTGGGTATAGATGAGAGTGTCAAAAATGGTTATAGCCATGTTGCACTATTGACTCATGAAATGAGATATAAAAATGTAAAAGTTTTACACTCAAAGCTTATGGCAAAAAATCATATTAAATATGCAGGAAAATCTTTACAATTTCGTTTGGAAAATCCGAGAGAGTTTTATTATCGTGGAGAGAAAGATATAGAGGTTATTTTAGTAGATGATATTATAACTACAGGTACAACGATAAATGAAGCTAAACGAGTTTTAGAAAAAAATAGTGTAAAAACTCTTTTTGCTTTGACTTTAGCTGATGTTAAAGTCTAATTATGCTAAATTAGCGTCAAAAACTAAAGGATTTTTTATGAATGTAGAGAAAATTAGAGCAATATGTAGACCATTTAGAGTAGTATTGGGCGCTTCATTGATAGGTTATGGAGTTTATAGTTCAAATCCATGGTTCTATTTAGGTGCTATTCCACTTATTGCTGGGTTAATTAACTTCTGTCCACTCTGTAAGATTACAGGTCAATGTAATATTCTTGGTGGTAAATAGTGTTTTTATCTCTATTTTTGATATACTATCATTCACAGATAGTATATTAGGAAATTAGAGATGAATCTCAATAAGATAAAACTTGCAATTTATGCCCTCCTCTTAACCAATAAATTTGGACTTAAACTTAAAAAGACTCCACAACCCCTAGACAAAAAACGTGTTCGACTTGAATATAGCGAAAAAATTTTAAATAAGTTAAATATATCTATTGAGGTCAAAAATAGAGAAAAATTACCTAGTGATGGACAATTCTTATTAATGTCAAACCATAGGGGTATTCTTGACCCTCTTATTGTAGAGGTAGCTTTAAAAGATACCGATATTTATGGTTTATGGATTTCAAAAAAAGAGCTATACAACTCCCCTTTTTTTGGACTATTTGTAAGAAATGCAGGTGCAATACTATTAGATAGAGAAAAAAGTCAAATGGGAGGTTTCTTTTCAGATATAAAATCACATACAAAAGAGGGAAGTTCTATCTTTATTTTTCCAGAAGGAACACGAAATAAGAGTGAAAAATCACTTATAGAGTTCAAAGAGGGTTTTAGAATTATTGCTTTAAAAAATAGACTTCCTATTCTACCTATATTTATACGAACACATAGCGATAAAGTACTTGGAACATCTCTAAACAATAAGGATATACATCAAACTATAACAATAGAGATAGGTGATAGAATCGAATATAGAGAAAAACGAAATATTCAAGAACTTTATAAAAAAATGTTTGAAATAGACTAAATTAGCCTATTTTGAAAACTCTTCTACATACTTACCCAAAAGCTCTTCAGGCATTAATCCTGCTTGTGCAAACTGTACTTGACCTTTTGAGTCGATAGCTACTATAAATGGTATAGCTCCTTGCCAACCACTCTTTTCCATTACATAACGTGCAACACTACCAACATCATAATTTGATAATGTTATATAGTTTATTCCATGCTCTTCTCTATAAGCTTTTATAGGGTCAATATCATTTTTTTGTACCTCTATTGCCATAATTTGAAGTTTATCTCTATATTTATCTTGTAAATTAACAAGATGAGGAACAGCTTTTCTACATGCAGGACATTGGAGACCAAAAAACTCTATAAAAACAACTTTACCCTCCATGCCTTCTATTTTAAACTCATTCCCTTGGGCTTGAACTTTATATGTTGTTCCATTTGTATCTGTCATCTCCATATCTTTAGCAGATAGATTAGATGTAATCAATAGTGTAGCTATTAGTGTAATTAGTATTTTTTTCATAAGATGATTATCCTTCTCAAGAGGTATATTTTGAAAGAGTTGTTATAGAGAGTTAAAAGGAGGTATTTTGTGAATAGGTTGAAATTGTTAAATTTTATTACATATCGGCTCTACAACAACAGAATAGATAAAGATAAAGGAGTAAAATCTTTAATCTATCTCTTTCATGTTTGTATTATAAGCTAACTAGATAAACAGTTGACAAACCAAAAGTTAATCGTTAGTTAATGTTAAACATCATTATAGCTTTTTCCAAATCATCAGGGGTATCAATTCCAAAACTTTTTGTCTCTACCTCTATCATTGCAATCTCAAATCCATGATACAAGGCACGGAGTTGTTCAAGCTTCTCTATATTCTCCAACGGTGCTGGAGATAGTTTACAAAATCTATCTAATGACTTTTTGGTAAATCCATAGATACCGATATGTCCTTTATAGTTATTGAAGTGGTGGTCTCTAGGATATGGGATTTTAGCTCTTGAAAAGTACAAAGCCAAATTACTATCTGTAGTTATAAGTTTAACAATATTTGGGTCATCTGCTTGGGGATTATCTATCTCTTTATAACATGAGTTCATAATGATATTATCATTGCCTATATTGCTTGTTGTCAAATTAAAAACAGCTTGAACCACCTCTTTTTCTATAAAGGGTTCATCTCCTTGCACATTTATAATCACTTCATTCTCATCAAGATTCAACTTTTCCGATGCTTCAAATATACGGTCTGTTCCTGAATTGTGTTGGGTTGAGGTTATAATAGCCTCTATTCCATAACTATTTGCAATATCAACTACCTCTTGTGAATCAGTAGCGATAGCAACTCTATCAATACTCTCTACAGCTTGTGCTGTACGAATAACCATTGGAGTTCCCATAATATCTGCCAAAACTTTATTGGGAAATCTGCTAGAACCTATACGTGCTGGAATAATAATCATATGCAACTCTTTTAAATTTTAATAGATATATTCTATCGGATTTAGTTAAAACTATAGAGAGTTATTTTAATAATGGTATAATCCTATCTATTTTACTTTGGAGGACTATTAATGGAAATATCCTTAATTTTAGTCGGTATACTCGTGGGAACACTTTCTGGTTTTTTTGGTATTGGTGGGGGAATGATACTTATTCCTATTTTGATGCTATTGGGTATTGATATAAAAGAGGCTATTGGAATCTCTATTGTTCAGATGGTATTCTCCTCTATCTATGGCTCTTATTTAAACTATAAAAAAGGCTCACTTATTTTAGGAGAGGGTATATGGGTAGGTGTTGGTGGATTTTTGGGAGGATTTATAGGAGCATATCTCTCTAGGATTGTCTCCTCAACGATATTAGAGTATCTCTTTATGGGACTATTGATATTTGCACTCTATCGTCTCTTTGCATCAAAACCCAAAGATGATGGAGAGGTTAAAATATTAAACCCTATAGTTCTCTTTGCTGTTGGAGGGGTTATTGGTATTTTTGCTATCTCTTTAGGAGTTGGTGGTTCAATTATGTTGACACCTATTCTTGTAGGATTTCTACACTATCCTATCAAAAAAGCTGTATCAGCAGGACTCTTTTTTGTAGCATTCTCATCTATTGCAGGATTAATCTCTCATATATCTGCAGGTCATATTGATTTAGAAAAAGCTATCTATGTAGCTGTGGCTTCGCTTATTGGTGTCTATATAGGTATATGGTTAAAAGAGCATGTAAGCTCATCTAAACATAAACTATATCTACTAATCATGTATGCTATCGCACTTATAATTTTAATAAAAAAAATGTTTTTAGGATAAAAATAATATATGAAAAATCAAAAAATTGAACTCTTTGGAGCAAAAGAGAATAATTTAAAAAATATAAATCTAACAATTCCCAAAAATAAACTTGTAGTTATTACAGGTATTAGTGGAAGTGGAAAATCTACGTTGGCATTTTCTACACTCTATGCAGAGGGTCAACGGCGATATATAGAGTCTCTCTCCTCATATGCTCGACAGTTTCTTGGTCGTGTAGGTAAACCTGATGTTGATAAGATAGAGGGGTTAACCCCTGCTATTGCTATCGACCAAAAGACAACATCTAAAAATCCACGCTCAACAGTAGGAACAATTACAGAGATATATGATTATTTGCGTCTTCTCTTTGCTCGTGTAGGTAGACAACACTGCCATGAGTGTGGGAAACCCATCTCTTCCATGTCGGCTTCAGATATTATTGAAGAGGTTCTAAAGCTTCCTGATGGAGCAAAACTGGTTATATTAGCCCCTTTGGTCAAAGAGAAAAAAGGTACATTTGCAGATATGTTAGAGTCTCTTCGTCACAAAGGCTATGTAAGAGCGATAATAGATGGGGTAATGGTACGTTTAGATGAAGAGATAGAGTTAAGCAAAACTAAAAAGCATACTATAAAAGTAGTTATTGATAGAGTTGTAGTAAAAGAGGAGAGCCGAGATAGAATAGGTCAAGATGTAGAAAAAGCTCTAAAAGAGACCTATGGAGAGGTTGAGATTGAAGTATTGAATCATGAATCATTCCCCCAACTTGATATAAAAGAGATGCACTACTCTGAACACTTGGCATGTTTTGATTGTAAACTTAGTTTTGAGCCATTAGAACCAGTAAGTTTCTCCTTTAACTCTCCTAAAGGTGCTTGTCCTACCTGTGATGGTTTGGGTATTCGTTATGTTCTTGACCTCAAAAAGATTATAGACTCTGCACTAAGCATTGAAAAAGGTGCAATCAAGATTATGTATGGTTTCAATAAAAGTTACTATACTAAATTTTTAAATGCCTATTGCCAACAGAATGATATTCCAATAGATGTAGAGTATGAATCACTAGAAGAGTATCAGAAAAAAGCTATTTTATATGGTGGAGGTCATCAAGTCAAATTCACATGGAAAAAGCATCAACTTACACGAGAGTGGCCAGGTGTCATAAAATTTGCTCATGATATGTTCTCTGATGAGAAAAACATGGGTGATTACATGACAGAAAAGGTTTGTGATAGATGTAATGGTCATCGTCTACGTCCACGCTCTTTGGCTGTCAAGATAGATGGTAAAAATATTGCCGATATTATTGATATGCCTATTGAGCAAACTTATGACTATTTCAAAGAGAAAAAAAACTTTGAACATCTATCAGAACAACAAAAACTTATTGCTGAATCTATTTTAAAAGAGATTGAGGAGAGACTATTCTTTTTATATGATGTAGGATTGACATATCTAACTCTTAGCCGTGATGCACGAACTATTTCAGGTGGAGAGGCTCAACGAATTCGTATCGCTTCTCAGATTGGCTCTGGGCTTACAGGTGTGATGTATGTGCTAGATGAGCCAAGTATCGGACTTCATGAGCGAGACACTATGAAGCTTATACGAACACTACGCTCATTACAACAAAAGGGAAACTCTGTAATTGTGGTAGAACATGACAAAGAGACCATTATGTCTGCTGATTATGTGATAGATATAGGTCCTGGTGCAGGTAAATATGGTGGAGAGGTTGTCTTTGCAGGAACAGGTAAAAAGATGAGAAGAGCCAAAACACTTACAGCCAAATATCTCTTTGGAGAGAAGAAGATTTACTATCCACACAATAAACCTCAAGAGAGTTGGATAGAGATAAACAGTGTAACACTTAATAATATAGAAAATATATCTGCTAGAATACCTCTGAAAAATTTTGTCTGTATTACAGGAGTGAGTGGAAGTGGAAAGAGTTCACTTATCCTACAAACTCTTCTACCTGTAGCTAGAGAGGTACTCAATCATGCACGAAAAGTAAACAAAGTTGATGGTGTTGAGATTGTGGGATTGGAACAAGTAGACAAAGTAATCTCTCTTGACCAGAGTCCAATAGGTCGTACTCCACGCTCAAATCCTGCTACCTATACAGGAGTAATGGACGAGATTCGTAAACTCTTTGCCAAGACAAAAGAGGCAGAACTCCGTGGATATAAGATAGGTCGTTTTTCATTTAATGTTAAAGGTGGGCGTTGTGAGAACTGTACAGGAGATGGGCAGATTAAGATAGAGATGCACTTCTTGCCTGATGTATTGGTAGAGTGTGATAGTTGTAACGGTACACGCTACAATGCACAAACCCTAGAGATACTCTACAGAGGAAAATCTATTGCAGATGTATTGGCAATGTCTGTTACTGAAGCGATGGAGTTTTTCAAAGCTGTACCATCTATTGCTGTAAAGTTAAAAACTCTTATGGCTGTAGGTCTTGACTATATAACCTTAGGACAAAATGCTACAACGCTATCAGGTGGAGAGGCTCAACGTATTAAATTGAGCAAAGAGTTGAGTCGAAAAGATACAGGTAAAACACTCTATATCTTAGATGAACCAACCACAGGGCTACACTTTGCTGATGTAGATAGACTTACAGGTGTACTACACCACTTGGTAGATTTAGGAAATTCAGTAGTAGTAATCGAGCATAATTTAGATATGATTAAAAATTCTGATTATATCATAGATATGGGTCCAGAGGGTGGAGATAAAGGTGGTCTAATTATAGCCACAGGCACACCAGAAGAGTTAGCAAAGAGTCATAAAGAGACAGGTTCCTATACAGGTAAATATCTAGTTGAGGAGTTAAAAATGGGAGAAGATAGTGAGTAAAAGTAATATAGTAGCCATAGATTTAGGCTCAAATAGTCTAAGAGTCTTAAAGATGAGTTGCAAGACAAAAGAGGTTTTAGGAGAGTTTCATCAAACAGTAAAAACAGCTGATAATTTAGCCACAACAGGAGAGATTAGTAGCCAAGCGATAGAGCGTGTAGTTTTAGCACTCTCACAAGCAGACAAAGAGTTAAATTTTGCTGATTCTACAATCAAAGCAGTCACAACAGAGGCTATCCGTCAAGCTAAAAATGGAGCTGAAGTATTAGCTACATTAGCTCAAAAGACAGGTATTGAGTTTGAAGTAATTGATGGTATAGCAGAAGCGAAATATGTCCTATCGGCTACTAAAACTCGTTTGGATATTTTAGGTAAAAATCCCAAAAGCTTTATGTTGGTAGATATTGGAGGAGGCTCAACAGAGATACTATTCTACTATGGAGAGGATAAATCATTCTCCAAAAGCTTCCCTATCGGAATTGTAACCGTAACACAAACATTTCATACACTCCCACAAATAGCAGGAGCTATCCCAATACTCATGAATCCCATGAGAAACTACTACAATGAAGTAGTCTCTCAATATGGAGAGGTTGAAATATTTATCGCTACAGCAGGGACACCCACCACCGTAGCATCTATGAAGCAAGGAATGCTCTACAAAACCTATGATTCCAATCGTATTCACGGAACAATACTAACTCAAAAAGATTTGGTTGAACAGTTGGCTAAACTACTAGAGATGAAACCAAAAGATAGAGTAGAGATGGTAGGAGTAGGACGAGATGATTTAATCGCATCTGGTATATTAATCTATGAAGAACTCTATACTATATCAGGATTCAAAGAGTCTATGGTTATAGATGATGGAGTTCGTGAGGGAGT
>JALSOO010000008.1 GCA_026986355.1 Campylobacteraceae bacterium
GAATAACAATCTTTTTATATTCTCTATGTTTAAGCTCTTTTAACGGTTTTGTTGGAATAGTAGTTGATACTTCTGTTTTATTTACATCAGAGACTAAAGTTACAGGAGATACTATTTTTTGAATAGAGTTATTATTTTCTTTTTCTTTGATAATTACATCGGCAACTTTGCTATCTACAGATTCATTATTATCTACAACATTTTGAGATGGATAATGAGTTTTTAGGTTTGCACTCTTGATTGGATTTAAATCTAAACCATCAGGCTTAGATAGATTTTCATCTCTATCTAATTTTATTTTTTTATGGATAATAATTTTTTCTCTTTTATAAATATGAGTTTGTTCTTCTATTTTCTCTTTATCAGAATGAACAAGAGGTGTTTTAGCATGTCCTTTAACTGATACTTCTACTTCGTTAAGAGAAATACTATCTTTTATATGACTATTATTCTGATGTTTATCACTCTTTACCTCATCAATAGTAGAGAGAGCTTCTCCTTGCTTGATATCCTCTCTGTTTCCACACTCTTTTAAAAAGAACATTGCTCCAATCAATAGAAATGCTATTATTGCCGTATGTACCATTATCTTTCCTCAATCATTTTTTGTCTATATTATATGAAAGTTTAGTTAATATATCACTTTTTAAATTTAATTAAAAAGGAAACATCATCAAACACTATGAACTTGCTTCTATTGTTACACACTTTTCAAGATTTAATTATATATCCAGAGCTAGAAGAGTAGAGAACAATACGATTGAATTGACTTTTGATAGAGATAATAGTTTCTTTTTTAATATGACTAGAGGTGCTAGTTTTGTCTATATCTCCGACTCTATACGTCCACTTCAAAGCTATAACGCACCATTTGATAATCTATTGCACTCTCTCCTCTCTGCTTCTAAACTCTTAAAAGTAGAGATACCAAACAGTGATAGGATATTACGTCTAACAGTTTCACCTAAAAGTGCTTATAAAGAGAAAAAGGTTATTGTACAATTTGAGTTTACAGGTCGACATACTAATGCTATCTTGATTGATGAGAATGAGGTAGTTATTGAAGCTCTTAGACATATTGATGCAAATAGCTCATTTAGAGTAATCAAACCTAGTATAGAACTCTTACCTCTACCACCCTACCCTCAAAAAGAAGAGAAAAAAACCATAGAAGATATTGAGAGCTATCTAAAAGATAAATTTATAGATTTTGAAAAAAAACGCATAGAGGGATTAAAAAAGCAAAAACTCTTAAGCGTTGCAAAAAAACGTGACAAACTACAAAAACTTCTGGACAAACTCCCCTCTGCTGATAGTTTGGCTATAGAATCAAAACGATACCAAAATATTGCCAATATTGTACTAGCTAACCTTTATCAAATCAAACCTTATGATAAAAAGCTAAAGACTTATGATTTTGAGGGAAAAGAGATAACTATTAAACTTCCAAAAGGTATCGTTCCTAACCGTATTAGTGAATATTTTTTCAATCTTGCTAAACGAGCAAAAACAAAAGCAAAAAATGTGCATATAGAAGAGGAAAATCTATCAAGCAAGATTAAATTTTATAAGAATATGTATCATGCAATCAGACAAGCTACCTCATCTCATGAACTTGAACTTCTTGTTCCTAAACGTGCCAAAGCACAACGTAAAAGAGAGAAGATAAAAGAGTGTGAACTATTTTGGATAGATGACTACAAAGTACTAATAGGTAGAAATAGCAAAGAGAATCAAGGATTATTAAAACTAGCAAAATCCAATGATATTTGGATGCATATACGCGATATTCCCTCTTCACACCTCATCATAAAAACAGATAAACAGAATCTACCTAATTCAATTATAGAAAAAGCTGGTAAACTATGTGTAGATTTTTCATTGACCCAAGCAGGAGATTATGATGTAGATTATTGCAAAAGACGTTTTGTAAAGATACAAGAGGGGTCAAATGTAGAGTATGATAAATATAAAACAGTTCGTGTTAGAAAAGAGGGTATAGAGATACGAAAATAAGCCCTTTCATGATATAATCAAGCTTATAACCTGAGTTCGATGGAATACTATAGCCACAAAAGTCTACTAAAAGTAGGCTTCCCTTTGGGTTTTACGAGGTTTCCCATATGCTTAGACACATTTTTTTGAATTAACCAGTTAGTCCTGCAAAAATGTGCCGTTGCCTATGAAAAACCTCGCAAAATTGTGACTATAGTATTCCATCGAACTCAGGTTTATATAACAAAAGGTTTTTGATGAAATTTATAACAGATAATGCAGAACGATGGATAACTGCAACTGTACTCTTGGCTGTGACTACTATTGTAGGTCTAATTGATAATGATTTACTTATGTGGGTTTATTTGGGTGCATTCTACTTTGTTGGATTTCATGAATCTATTAAACTCTTTGACATTCAGAGAAAATCTCCCTATCTCTATGCCACGGTTATTTGGATAACAGCATACTTCTATCCCAATCCTGATGACCTCTTTTTTATTATGGCTATCTTCTTTGGTGCAAAACTTGCCTATACCCAAGAGCATATCAAAAAAAAGCTACTTATACCCTTTCTCTATCCTGTTAGTGGTTTTCTCTTTATGTTTATGCTCTACCGTGATTTTGGTATCAACTGGATGTTATGGTTACTTGTAATAGTAGCGATAACAGATACTGGAGCATTTTTTGTAGGTAAAGGTATAGGTAAAACTCAATTCTCTCCAACCTCTCCCAATAAAACATTAGAGGGTGTTATCGGGGGAGTACTTTTTGCAACCGTAGCAGGTACAGCTATTGGGGGGTATTTTATGGAGTTAGTACCTTTAGTTGTAGCCTTTATTGTATCTATTCTAACCTCTATCGCCTCTGTATTTGGAGATCTATTTGAGAGCTATATCAAACGTGAAGCAGGAGTAAAAGACTCTGGAGATATTTTTCCTGGACATGGAGGTGTTCTTGATAGATTAGATGGATATCTATTTGGAGCAATTATTATGCTTATTGCATTGAGAGCGTTACTATAATGAGTATTGTACTTCTAGGCTCAACAGGCTCAATTGGTGTCAATACCCTACTTATCGCATCACACTATAATATAAAAGTAGAAGCATTAGTAGCAGGTAGAAATATTCAACTACTCAATCAACAGATAGCTAAATACAATCCTAAATATGTAGCTATTGCCAATAGAGAAGATATAGATAGAGTCAATCATGACAATATATTCTGTGGAGATAGTGGAATTTTAGAACTACTAGAGCAAACAGATAGCCCAACTATTGTAAACGCATTAGTAGGATATACAGGTCTATCTCCTACCCTAAAAGCGATAGAGTTAGGAAGGAGAGTAGCCCTTGCTAACAAAGAGTCTCTAGTTGTAGCAGGAGAGTTTATAGATATGAGTAAGATTGTTCCTATTGATAGTGAACACTTTGGACTCTGGTATCTTATGGGAGAGCGTCCATTTTCTAAACTCTATGTTACTGCAAGTGGTGGAGCCTTTAGAGATTGGGATATAAAAGATATGCAAAGAGCTACCTTTAGCCAAGCACTCAAACACCCAAACTGGTCAATGGGAAATAAGATAACGATAGATTCAGCAACTATGACTAACAAACTATTTGAACTGCTTGAAGCTAAATGGCTATTTAACACCTCTAATATTGATGCAGTTATAGAAAAAAAATCTATTATTCATGCTCTAGCAGAGTTTAAAGATGGTTCAACAACAGCACATTTTGCAGGAGTCGATATGAAGTTACCTATTGCTTTTGCTTTAAGAGGAAAAGTAGAAGAGGAGATTTTAGCACCTGTTAATCTATTAGAGATAGGAGCATTAGAGTTTCTACCAATAAGAGAAGAACGCTACCCTATTTGGGAGATAAAACAACATCTACTAGATAACCCTCATTTAGGAGTAGTTGTCAATGCTGTAAATGAAGAGGCAATCAAAAAGTTTGAGAGAGATGAGGTTGATTTCTTTGGAATGGGTAAAATGGTCTTAGATACCTATAGAAAATTTGATAATATCAAGGCTAGAGATATAGAAGAGATTATAGAGATAGATAGAGAGGTACGAAACTATATTATAGGCGATTATTAAAACGTGTAGATTTGCTACACTTGGCATGGTTACTACAAAACTCTGCTTCTCTAATATTTAAAATATAGAATAAGATATCAAACATATCAAAAAAAATGATGAAAATTATAAATAGTGGATAGAAAGTATACAATCATCTAAAGATTATACTTTTTTTACTATCTATGAACATCATTTAAGAGAGGTATGATTACAATACCTCATTAACAGATTAAATAATAGGAGAAGTCATGACAGAGATTAGATGGCATAGCCGAGCTGGACAAGGTGCCGTATCTGGTGCTAAAGGTTTAGGAGATGTTGTAGCAACCACAGGTAAAGAGGTTCAAGCTTTTGCCCTGTATGGTTCTGCAAAGAGAGGGGCTGCCCTTAGAGCATACAATAGAATTTCAGATGAACAGATTTTTAATCATGCAAAGTTTATGAATCCTGATTTTGTATTGGTAATTGACCCTGCATTGGCATTTACAGATAATATTGTTGAACATGAAAAAGATTCAACAAAATACATTGTAACCACACACCTTAGTAAAGAGGAGTTAATAGCTGGACTTCCTGCACTTCAAGGTAAAGAAGATAGAGTATTTGTTGCTGATTGTGTTCAAATCTCTTTAGATGAGATTGGTAGAGCAATGCCAAATGCACCAATGCTTGGAGCTTTTGTAAAAATCTCTGGTATGTTTGAGTTGGATTATTTTTTAGAAAACATGGCAAGAGTGTTGGCTAAGTTCCCTCAAAAGATTATTGATGGAAATATGAGAGCTATTACTCGTGCATTTAATGAAGTTAATTAGGAAAGGGTAGATATGTCTGTAGAAGCACAAGATTTAAATTTATGTGGAACTGAGAGTAGAGGAAAGCTAGAACTAGGTGTTGGTAGTGGTCTCGTTGGTTGGGACGAAGTAACACAAGGTACAATTCTTACTGCATTTGAAGGAGATGCCTCTGGCATTGCAGGAATGAAATCAGAAGAGCGAACCTACTCTGAATTTAACTCCTATATGGGAACAGTTGCATCTTGGAGAGTTGAAAAACCTGTATTTAACAGAGACATCTGTATTGATTGTCAAAACTGTTGGGTATGGTGTCCTGATTCATCTATCTTATCGAGAGATAAGCAGATGTTAGGAATTGATTATGACCACTGTAAAGGGTGTGCCGTTTGTGTGGAGGTTTGTCCTACCAATCCAAAATCACTTCTAATGTTCAATGAACATGCCGATTTAGATGAGTCTCTAGCTGTATGGCCAGAGAAAAAGAAAAAAGCGAAAAAAAAGTAAGGGGTCATTATGGCAGTAAAATTTGATTTAAATGAGAGAGAAGTTTGGGACGGTAACTATGCTGCATCTCAAGCTTTAAGACAAGCAGATGTTGATGTTGTTGTTGCTTATCCAATTACACCATCAACACCAATTGTTGAAAGCTATGGTTCTTATGTAGCCAATGGATATATTAATGGCGAATATGTAATGGTTGAGTCTGAACA
>JALSOO010000009.1 GCA_026986355.1 Campylobacteraceae bacterium
CCATCATACGAGGGATATTTGGTCCATAAATATCAGCATCTAAAAGACCTACTTTTTTACCCTGCATTGCCATCGCAATTGCAATGTTTACAGAGGTAGTTGATTTACCAACCCCACCTTTACCAGAGCTAACCATCACAAAGTTTTTAACTTGTGGAGCAATATTTTTACCACTTACTGAATTACTCAACTGTTTTGGAGGTGTAGGAGCAGTGATATTGACATCTACTGCTAAAAAACCCAATTTTCTAAGTTCAGCTCTTACCTCATCAGTAATTTGAGCTTTAACTTCTGGTGCAGATGAAGTAATATCTACAGCGATAATAGCTTTATCTCCTTGAATCTCTACATCTTTTACAAACCCGAAAGTTACAATATCTTTTGTAAACCCAGGGTAAGTCACATTTTTTAATGCTTCTAAGATAGTTTCGTTTGTCATTAAGACTCCTAAATTTTATATATTTCCTACTTTTATACTTAAAAACATAAGAGTTAGCTTAGCTCATCTATAAATTATCTAACTTTAGCATTAAAGAGCAAGTTAGTTCACATAACCAAAACATAATAAAACATATCATATAATGAACTATGTTAACCGATAAAGAGCTAGATAATTTTATTATCTGTAAAAAATGCAATACTCTACATAAAAAGATTCCTCTACATCAAGGAGGTAAGGCTTTGTGTTCTAAATGCAATACATTTATATATAAACGTGATAATAATATGCTAGAAAAGTCATTGGCATTAGTGGTTACAGCTCTTATCTCTTTGAGCGTTGCTTTTACATTTACTATTATTACTATCAATATTAATGGATTGTCAAAGAGTCTTTCACTACTATCACTCTTTGATGTTTTATTGGAACATCATCAATATATAGTTGGGATTATGTTTCTATTTTTAACTGTTCTATTTCCCTTTATGATGCTCTCTTCTATGTTTTTTGTACTATTTTTTATAAAAATAGAAAAGTATGGATATGCTATTAAAAGGTTACTAATTCTTCTATCTCATATTCAACACTGGAACATGCTCGATATTTTTTTTATATCCCTACTTGTTGCCATGGTTAAACTCTTTGATTATGCTAAAATAGAGTTTGGAGTCTCATTTTTAGCACTTTTACTCACTCTTATATTGGAGTTAATGGTTACTAAAAATATTAATTTTGATACACTATGGCAAAAATATAATAATATCTATGGAGAAGATAATGATAGATGATAGTAGATTTATACGCTGTCATACCTGTGAAGCTGTTAATTATGATAATATAGAGGAGGAGCTGTTGTGTAGGCGTTGCAAATGCCAAATACATCAACCACTCTACATCTCTTATCATAAGACATGGGCTTATCTGATTACAGCTATTATTTTATATATCCCTGCAAATCTCTACCCTATACTCATTACGAAAAAGTTTGGGATAGAGAAAGCAAGTACAATTTTAGGTGGTATCATACATCTATGGGAGGCTGGGTCATATCCTATTGCACTTATTATTTTGGTAGCTTCGGTATTTGTCCCTCTACTAAAATTTATATTTATACTCTATCTATTAATCTCAACAAAGTATAATCTCCACTCATCTAAAGTAGATAAACATAAACTATTTTATATCACAGAAGCGATTGGACCATGGTCAATGATAGATGTATTTGTGGTAATTATACTCTCTGTACTTATCCACTTTTCAGGTGTACAGATTTTTCCAGGAGTGGGTGCTACTGCATTTGCACTTATGGTCTTTTTTACCATGCTATCAGCACTCTCATTTGATACGAAATTAATAAAAAAAGAGGATATATGAAAAAATATAATGTACCAAAAGTAAAAGAACACAAAGGAGTTCAAGTACTAACTACCATTTGGCTTGTCCCTTTTTTGGCAATGGTTATAGCTCTATGGTTGGCATTTCAATACTATACAAAAATTGGTTCAACTATTAAAATATCGTTTAAATCCAATGCAGGACTTATTGCAAATCAAAGTCAAATAAAACTGCGTAATGTTACAGTTGGAATGGTTACAAAAATCTCACTCTCTGATGATGGCAAGGGCATAATAGTAAAAGCAGAGATGAACAGAGAGGTCAATCCCTATCTAAATGAAAAAGCAAAATTTTGGATTGTCCATGCAAATGTAGGTTCTCATGGAGTATCAGGATTAGATACATTGGTTTCAGGCTCATATATTGAGATACATGGAGTCAAAGAGGAGTATACCAAAAATAGATTTATAGGTTTAGAAAAACCATATATAGATACCGATGCAGAGGGGCGATATTATCATCTATCTGCACCAGAGAGTTACAACATATCAGAGGGTTCAAATATCTACTACCGTATGATGAAAATTGGTCGTGTAGAGCGAGTAAATATCTCTCCTAATGGAGATAGAGTAAATTTTACTATATTTATAAATAAAGAGTATGAGAAGTTTATAAATAAAAAGAGTAAATTCTATACAAGAAGCTCTCTTAGTATAGACTTTTCACAAGGAAAGCTAGATGTGCAAATCGCATCTATCTCTCATCTCGTACATGGAGGTATCTCTATCTATACACCTATTCAGACACTAAAAAATTCCCCAAAATATAGAGTATCCAATAGCGATATTTTTCCACTATACAAGAGTCTAAACCAATTAAAAGAGAGAGTATTAATGGCAGGAGAGGAGAGTCAAATCTATCTATTTAATATCAAGAGTCGACATAAACTAGAGATTGGTTCACCTGTTGAGTTCAAAGGGTTTCAAGTGGGTTACATAACAGATATAGAGAGTAACCTTTCAAAAAATAGTAGAGATATAGAGTCTAAAATCTATGCACTTCTCTATACATCTACTTTCAAAACAACATCAGATAAGAGTGGTACATTTGCACTAAAAAAACTTGTGCATAATGGACTAAAAGCAAAACTAAACTCCTCAATACCTATTATTGGAGCTGAATATATAGATTTGGTTTTTGATAAAAAAATCAAAGGAGATATACTAGAGAGCGAAAACTACCCTATATTTCCGACTATCAATCAAAAGAAGAGTTCAAACAATATACTAAAAGAGGTAGAAGAGCTTGTAGTAAAACTCAAAAAACTCCCTCTTGAAAAACTTTTAAATACACTTACTATAACAATCCAAGAGAACCGAAAACCGATTAAAAAAGTGATAAAAGATTTGGATAGTGTAGTCAATAAAACTAAGAAACCTATAGATAAAATAGTCAAAAAGTTAGAAAAGATATTAGATAAAGTAGACTCAACTGTACAGAGTTTAGATGATTTTACCAAAAATGATGAGCTTTTACAGATACCACAAAATATCAATACAACACTTCTCAATCTTGATGGTACACTCAATGAGTTAACAGAGTTTACACGAGGATATGATGCCAACTCACAATTTTCAGCAGAACTTTCAGCCACACTACAAGAGGTCTCTTTGGCATCAGAATCTATAAAACGTATTAGTAGAAAACTAGAGAGAAAACCAAATTCACTACTATTAGGAGATGATTAGATGTTAAAAAAAATAGCTTTATTAATCACTATTACCATTATATTTATAGGGTGTAGTACAAAAGAGTACTATACATTTGGAGATAATATCGGAAATATCTCAACTTATCCTAATTACAATAAAATTATTGCCGTTGAAAAGGTTAAAATTCCTAAATATCTTACAGATAACTCTGTTGTATATCAACTTACCCCCTATCGTATAATACGCCTAAAAAAGACTAATTGGCTAACCCCTATGAAGAAACGTCTAACAAACGTTCTAATTAACTATCTACAAAAATCTCTAAATACTCCAAATGTCTATCTATATCCATGGGAGAGTAATCAAAAGAGTGATATAAAAGTCTCTCTAAAGATTAAACGTTTTATCTCATATAAGAGTGAAGTTATCTTAGATGCACGATATGAGATAAAAAACCTAAAAACAGGTAAAATAATAAGTAAACTCTTCTCTACAAAAGAGCCAAGTAGTCATCTTGCCGAAGATATAATGTCCTCTATGGAGAGAGCTTACTTTAAACTTGCAGATAAAATAAAAGAAGATATTATTAAATTAGATTAAGCTTTATGGGAGTATAATTTTTTATGAAAAATATAAATATAATATATTCAATATTATTTGCACTCTTAAAGTTAAGTTCGACTCTACTTCTACTATTTTTGATATATCTATATATGCCTATAGATACAACCCAAACTGTCATTCTACCAAAAGGTTCTATTACCAAAACCATTAATGCTTTAAACGCTCAAGGTTATAATCTAAACAAGCTAGATGCCTATATCATAGACTATTTACTCGATAAACCTAAAAGTGGTACATTAATGATTGGAGAGAAGAGTATGAGCCGTATTAAATTTTTACAAAAACTCTCTTCTGCAAAAGAGGCAATAGATATTATAACCCTAATTCCAGGGGAAACACGTCCTATCTTTTTAGCCCAACTCTCAAAAAAATATAATTTAGATATAGATAAATTAGAAGAGGAGTATAATCGTAGCACCCCATATCAAGATGCAGGGATTATTCCTGACACCTACCATATATCTAAAAATAGCAGTGAAGAGAAGATTATAAAAACATTAATAAAACATAGTGAAAAACGTTATAGAAAAATGGCAATAGAGAAGTATCATAAATACGATACAAAAGAGTGGCTTAGAGTCTTGACCATTGCATCTATTATTCAAAAAGAGTCTGCAAACAGACAAGAGATGACAACTATTGCCTCTGTTATCTATAATCGTCTCCAAAAGGATATGCCTCTACAGATGGACGGAACATTAAATTATGGTAAATATTCACATACAAAAGTAACACCCAAAAGAATCAAAGAGGATAAATCTAAATTTAATACCTATAAACATAAAGGTCTACCACCCTACCCTATATGTTCTGTATCTATAGATGCTATAAAAGCTACACTAAACCCTAAAGAGACCGACTATATATACTTTATGAGAAATAAAAATGGAGTTCATGACTTTACCAACTCCTATCAAGAGCATCTAAAAAATATTCAAAAAGTCAAAGAGAGTCACAATTAACAAAAAGTGTGTTAAAATTACCCAAAAAGTTATTAAGGCATATTATGGCAAAAAAAGAGATAAAAAAAGCAGTATTAGCATACTCTGGTGGACTAGATACTAGTATTATTTTGAAATGGTTACAAGACGAATATAACTGTGAAGTGGTAACCTTTACAGCAGATTTAGGTCAAGGTGAAGAGGTTGAACCTGCACGTGAAAAAGCATTGGCAATGGGTATTAAACCTGAAAATATTTTTATATTAGATTTACGTGAAGAGTTTGTCAAAGATTTTGTCTTTCCTATGTTTAGAGCCAATACTATTTATGAGGGAGAGTATCTACTAGGTACATCTATTGCACGACCACTTATCTCTAAAAAACAGATAGAGATAGCCAAAGAGACTGGTGCTGATGCAGTAAGTCATGGAGCAACAGGAAAAGGTAATGACCAAGTTAGATTTGAACTTGGTTATCTTTCATTAAACTCTGACATTGCTGTTATTGCACCTTGGAGAGAGTGGG
>JALSOO010000010.1 GCA_026986355.1 Campylobacteraceae bacterium
CTATTTTTTGTACTTCTTATCGAATACTTTTTGATGAGACAAGAGAAGTTAACCGAGTTAAAAAAACATACCAAATTACTTGAAGAGCTTGTTTCACAAGGTCGCTCATGATAGCTTATGCTATTAGCGACCCCTCAACCTTGAATTTTCAGAATTTAAAATCAGATATAAAACGTTTTGCCTCTAAAGCAGATATGATTCTATATCGAGATAAATTAACATTAAACTATAGCCAAAACGCAGAGAAATTTATTGCTGAATCTAAAAAATACCCTTTTTCTAAACTACTCTTGCATAGAGATTATCAGTTAGCTTATACGCTAAATGCTGATGGTGTTCATCTGACCTCAACACAATTTGATAATATAGAAGAATCAAAACGTTTAGGACTCTTTGTTATTATAAGTACACACTCTTTAGAAGAGGCTTTAAAGGCTCAAAAGCTAGGTGCAGATATGGTAACGTTTAGTCCTATATTTTCTACTCCCAATAAAGGAGAGCCAAAGGGTATAGAGGAGCTAAATAGAGTAGCATCAATGTTAGATATACCTATCATTGCTTTAGGGGGGATTATTACCGAGAAACATATATCTCTATGTAGAGAGAGTAGAGCAGATGGTTTTGCCTCTATTCGTTGGTTTCTTTAGCTTTTAACTTCTCTATTTTTTTTTGGTATGCTTTTACTCTCTCTTCAAATGTCTCTAGTTCTACCTCTTCTTGAATGTTTCTTTTCTCTATCTCTTCTAATCGTTTATTAACTTCTTCTAGTGTTAATACCTTTGATTTAGAATCACTTTGTACTTGTTCTGATTGAGGTAAGGAAAAAATAGGCTTCTCCTCAATCTTTTTAGACTCTATATTTTTACTTGAATTATTATCTGCATAACTTAAATGAGATAAAATTATTAAGTTAAGCACTATTACGGAAATGTTATACTTATTCATACTAAACTCTTTGTATTTTAAATTTTCCAACTTTTATAATTGGAATAGTACATTTTAACATTTTTTATACTTGTTATAAATTTAATCGTAACAATTAAAGTAGTAGTAATTGTGAAATTAGATTAATAGTAAACCTAACTCTTAAAGAAATAATACTATAATTTTCTAAAAAATTAAAGGTATTTTTTGGAAGATACATTAACAAACCTTAGTACGTGGGGCTATTTAGCTTTAGCGTTTTTCTCTTTTGGGGGTTCTCTTGTCGTTGTAGCTGCTGCAGGAGTTTTATCCTATATGGGAGAGATGAATCTCTTTATTTCACTTTTTATAGCAATAACTTTTAATTTTATAGGAGATATGTTTCTATTCTATTTAGGTAAATATCACAAAGAGGATATTAAACCCTATTTTGAAAAGCATAAGCGAAAAATTGCACTTTCTACACTTATTTTACGAAAATATGGTGTATGGGCGATATTTATTCAAAAATTTCTATATGGAATTAAGACATTAGTTCCTATCTCAATGGCACTCTCTCGATATGATTTTAAAAAGTTTGGATTTTATAATGCTTTGGCATCACCCTTTTTTGTAGTGATAATTATGTTGAGTGCTTATTATGCAGGAGATAGTATCAAAACACTTTTTGAAAACTTCAAAGAGTATCCGTGGGTTCCTTTTGTCATTTTAGCATCTATTCTTACTTCTCTATGGTATGGTATGGAACATTTAACAAAAAGGAGATAGATATGAGTCTACCGACAATTATATTGATTCGTCATGGTCAAACACTCTGGAATGCAGAGGGACGATACCAAGGTCAATTAAATTCTGATTTGACAGAGTTGGGTCAAAAACAGGCTATAGAGAATGGTTTGAAAGTAGCAAAAGCGATTAAGTTAGATAAACCCTTTACTTTTTACTCCTCTCCATTAGGTAGAGCAAAAGAGACATCATTAATTATTTGTGATGAGTTAAATTTGGATAGAGGGAACATTATATTTGATAATCGTGTCCAAGAGGTTAGTTATGGTATTTTTGAAGGTAAAACGAAAGAGTTTTGTAAAGTTGAGTATGAAAAAGAGTTTAAAGCAAGAGAAGATAATAAATGGTCTTATGTTTTAGAGGGTGGAGAGTCTTATGAGATGGTTACTAAACGCCTCTATAGTTGGCTAGAAGATATTAAAGATAGTGATATAGTTGTTTTGGTGGCACATGCAATGGTTAGTCGTGCATTGCGAGGAATCTATTGCAATTACCCTATAGAAAAGATGTTAAAATTAGAACATAAGAATGATATTGTCTTAAAACTTGAAAATAGTCGAGAGTATATAGTTGAGTAAAACTCTTTTTAAATTACTAAAAATAGATGTTTTAACAATAATTCAATAAAAACTAAAATAATTTGGGTATAATCCACTCAAATTATGCTTACACCAAACTACCATACTATCTAAACAAGGAGTCCTACTCTTGGCTGCAAAAGACATCAATAACAGATTAGACGAACTATTTAAAGCTTCTAAAAAAAA
Organism: Campylobacteraceae bacterium; assembly: GCA_026986355.1. Classification (GTDB taxonomy): domain Bacteria; phylum Campylobacterota; class Campylobacteria; order Campylobacterales; family Sulfurovaceae; genus UBA1140. Next base: position 2,478 of record JALSOO010000010.1, read on the forward strand.
TAATTTTCTTACCTTTGAGAATATTGCAAAAGAGTTTGAAAAACAACCAACTCTTGTACAATCTCGTAAGATACTTAAATTATCAAAAAATTACAGAGTAGAGCTTGTTAGCTCTTCTGAATATGCGAAACATCTCTCTGCTATTGAAAAGAGAAATAGGGCAATAGCTCGTGAAAAACAAGCACTAGATGCCGATGAAGAGGGCTTTGACTTTTTAAAAGAGAAAGAGCTTTTAGAGTGGAGTCGTTCTGATAGTCCTGTTCGTATGTATCTTCGTGAAATGGGTAAAATTCCTCTTTTAACAAAAGAAGAAGAGATTTTTTTAAGTCGTGAGATTGAAGCAGGAGAAGATGTTATATTAGATGCTATCTGTTCTGTTCCATATCTTATTGATTATATCTTGAACTATAAAGGTCCTCTGCTCAATAGAGAACGGCGAGTAAAAGAGCTATTTAAAAGTTTTGAAGATGAGAAAGATACTTCAGATGATAAAGCTGATGAGACAGCTGAAGAGTTAAAATCAAAAGCACAAAAAGGTGCTGATAAACGTGTAAAACAGGTTGTTTCATCATTTAAAGCATTGGAAAAAGCCAAAAAAGATTGGTTGAAACATCATGATGAGTTGGAAGTTATTTTAGAGAGTGATGAACCTGATGAAAAAAAACTTCATGAGCAGTTGAAAGTTGCTTTTAAAAAGCAACAAGTTAAAAAAGCATTAATTAATTTAGGACCAACATCTAAGCTTATTAATGAACTTGTTAAAGCTATGGAGACAGCACTTAAGAGTGATGATGGTTTTGAGAAAGAGTTAAAAAGATTAGAGTATAAACTTCCTCTATTTAATGATACGCTAAAAGTTAATCATAAAAAGATATTATCCAATATTTTAAATATGGATAAAGAGGATATTACTGACTCTGTACCAGAGACAACTATGGTTAGTACCTATGTTGAGATTAAAAAACTTTTTGAGACACGAGAAGCGAGTAAAGATAGTTTTGACCTAGACCCTGAAAAGTTAGCTGAAATCTTAGGACAGATACGCCGAGGTAAACGCCGTTCTGAAATAGCAAAAACGAGAATGGCAAAATCAAATTTACGTCTTGTTGTCTCTATTGCAAAGCGTTATACCAATCGTGGTTTACCATTCTTGGATTTGATTCAAGAGGGGAATATCGGTCTTATGAAGGCTGTTGATAAGTTTGAGTATCAAAAAGGGTATAAGTTCTCTACCTATGCTACATGGTGGATTCGTCAAGCAATCTCACGAGCTATTGCAGACCAAGCAAGAACAATTCGTATCCCTATTCATATGATTGAGACCATTAATAGAATTAACAAAATTATTAGAAAAGGGCTTCAAGAGACAGGAAAAGAGCCTGATTTAGATACTATCGCTAAAGAGGTTGGATTGTCTGTTGATAAGGTTAAAAATGTTATCAAGATTACAAAAGAGCCTGTAAGTCTTGAGACTCCAGTAGGAGATGAAGATGATGGACGATTTGGAGATTTTATAGAAGATAAGACAACCATTAGCCCATCAGATGCAATATTAAAAGATGACCTAAATAATCAGATTGATGAGGTACTTGACCAGTTAAATGAGCGTGAAAAAGCAGTTATTCGTATGCGTTTTGGTCTATTAAGTGATGAGAGTGATAGAACACTAGAAGAGATTGGAAAAGAGCTTTCTGTAACAAGAGAACGTGTAAGACAGATAGAATCATCTGCTATAAAAAAACTAAAACACCCAAGAGTAGGGCGTAAACTTAAAAATTATATAGAGGGGTAAAACTCTCTATATGCAAATCGACTGTTTTAACTTCTCTTGATTGAGCTTTTTTATCAATTTTAGAGATAACTTGCTATAACGCTCTTCATCTATATTTAGTTTTTTTAGTAGCTCTTGGGTATTTTTACTGTTTGCCCAACTATTTAATAGCTTAAACTCTTTTTTTGTAAGTTTTACTTTTAAAACTTTAGCGATTTCATCTTCTTCTTTTAGTGGATTAACTAAAACTCTTATATGCTTTTCAATCTCATCTCTAAGTGGTGTTGCTTCATCTATCATTTATCGTTCTCTTTCATATTTAATATACTCTTCATCTATCTTTTTTTGCATCTTATCTTGTAGTTTTGGATACCACTCTTTATTATTTTCACTATCTACTTTAAATGTATCCAAATAGGTAATATGAACAGTAGCTGAGTGTGCTGTTTTGTTGTGTTCATTTAGTAATCGTTTACTATTTGTAATAATAATAGGCTGTATAGATAGATTTAGCTTTTCGGCAATAATGCGTGTACCAGCTTTAAATTTAAGTAGTTGTTGTTTGTCTGTTCTTGTACCTTCTGGAAAGATAGATATAACTCTTTTGGTCTTTTTAGTCTCTTTTGCATCACGTAGTAGTTTAATAAGACCACTTTTATTTTCTCTATCAACCTCTATCATATTAGGTAGTTTTAGTAGATATCCAAACCATGGAGTATCAAAGAGTTGTTTTTTTGCTACCCATCTAAGGTCGGTATTTTCTGATGCTTCCATAGCGATAATATCTATAATTCCTTGGTGGTTTATGACAAACATATTTGCAGAGTTATCTCTCTTGCCATGAGTAGCGATTTTACCTCCAAGAAAGAAGATAATAACACTGTTCCAATAGTGGAGAATATCACTTCTTCTATTTTTAAACAGAATCATTAGTGGAACCATAATCACTGCTGATATAAATGAGATTGTAAATGCTCCATAGTAGAATCTAATTGTCGCAAATATCTTCATTTTTTATCCATCCTATTGTTCCATTACTATATTTAATCTTTACAAAATTATTGCGTTCTGCCAACTTGGTAGTTGTAAATTTTTTATCTGTATGAATAATGGTTGTGCTTGTTTCTGTTGGTACAATGTAGATTGGAGAACCCTCTTTTATACAAACAGTAGCTAATGCTGTATAAAAGGTCAATAGAATACCTGCTGAAACGACAGCTAATACTAAGTAGAAGAAATCACGTTTCCATAGAAATAGTATTAAAAAAAGTGTACTCAA
>JALSOO010000011.1 GCA_026986355.1 Campylobacteraceae bacterium
TATGAATGTTGTAAATCCAAAAGAGATTATCAAAAATGCTCCATGGCAAGTAGTTTGGTTTAGTATCGGATTGTATATCGTTGTTTATGGATTAAAAAATGCAGGATTGACTGATTACCTATCTATTCTTCTCAAAGATTTAGCATCAAGAGGTGATACAATTGCTATTGTTGGAACAGGTTTTATCTCTGCCTTTTTATCGGCTATCATGAATAATATGCCAACAATTATGATTATGGATATTGCCTTACAAGATGTAGGGAATAGTGCTTTAGCTTATGCCAATATTATTGGTTGTAATTTAGGGCCAAAAATGACCCCATTTGGAAGTCTTGCTACCCTACTTTGGCTACATGTATTGGCACAAAAAGGGGTAAAAATAGGCTTTTGGGAGTATAGTAAGTTTGGGCTAATCGTTACTCCACCTGTCTTACTTCTAGTTCTCTTAAGTTTGTTGTAATTGTTATACTAGAAAACACTTTTAATAGAAATATAGATATTGTTGTCTCAAACTGAAACTACTATATTTAAATATAGATTAACTATACAAAAATATTTATTTAATCTCCTATTCATGATACTATTTTTAATAAATCAGAAATAGGAGAGATATGAAAAACTTAATTATAGGAATGGTTTTACTCAATAGTATACTTTTTGCTAATGTAGGGGTAATCAAAAAAATAGAAGGTATAGTAGAGATAAAAAGAAAAGGAGATATATTTCTTGCTAAAGTCGGGACAACCATAGAAAATGGAGATATTGTCTCCACAAAAGCAAAAAGCTCTGTAGGTATAACATTTGATGATGGAACACGAGTCTCTTTAGAGGAGAAATCTATATTTATTATCAATAAATTTATTGTAAAACCAAATCAAAAAAAGTACAATGTTGATTTGGAGTTAAGAACAGGAAAAGGGATGTTTACAACAGGGAAAATAGGTAAGCTCTCTCCTAAATCATTTAAACTAAAGATACCAAAAGGTGCTGTTGGTATTCGTGGTACAAAATTTATAGTAGAGGTTGAGTAATGAAAAAGACTCTTCTAATTACTACGCTTATAAGTTTTATTGGATGTTCAAAAAAGACAAAAGTTTTACTTTTGGATAGTGGGAAGAAGAGAAATGCTATTGTTGTATCAACAAATAAGGGTTCTACCTTAGTTAATAAGATAAATGGATTTGTTGAGTTAGTAGATAAAAATCAACCACCTAGCACGATAAAGATAATGCCAAAAGATAAGATATACACTCACTATTCACGTCTTTTTAATATTGAGCCAACAGCTCCAAGAACATATATTGTCTATTTTAAGCCAAACTCAAAAGAGCTTACAGATGGCTCAAAGATAGTATTAAATCAAGCAATAGAAGAGATAAAGAGACGCTCTGCGTGTGTAGTCGATGTTATTGGTCATACAGACACGGTAGGTTCATATAAAGTAAATGCTAAAATATCACTAGATAGAGCCAACTATATTAAAAATATAATAAAAAAAAGAAGAGTTCCACTACTTGCACTTCAAGCAAAAGGATATGGAGAAGAGGATTTATTGATGAAAACATCAAATAATGTATCAGAAAAAAGAAATAGAAATGTTGAAATTTTTATTAAATAGTCTATGCTAACACTATATCGTGCTATTTCTGTTTTTATATTTGCTACTCTACTTCATCTATTTTTCTATCATAGTAAATGGATGAAAGAGCTTGACTATAAAGTCTATGATACAACACAGCTACTTCTATCTGATATAAAAAAAGAGACCTCATCATATACAGTAATTGTTGATATTGATGAAAAAAGTATACAGCAATTAGGTCAATGGCCTTGGCCAAGGGTTATAAATGCAAAATTAATTGATGCTATTAATAGCATGAACCCCTCTGCTTTGGGAGTCAATATTCTTTTTCCAGAAAAAGATAGAACCTCTCCATTAGAGATGAAAAAATTCTATAAAAAGTTCTTTAACCTTAATATTAAACTAGATGATTTCCCTATGGAACTAAGAGATAATGATGAGGTATTAGCCAAATCAATAGAACGCTCTAATGCTACTTTGTCTACCTACTTCTATAATAGTCCCTATACGCAAAAGCATTGTCAAAAACTACTCTATAGAGAGAACTTTTTTAAGGGAATAGAAACTGATTTAAATAGTACATCACTTCTTTGTAATTATAAAATACTACAAAATAGTGTAGATAACTTTGGATTTATTAATGCATCTGTCGATAGCGATGGAGTCTTTAGGAGAATCCCTCTTTTTGTAGATTATAAAAATCATATTTTTCCCTCTTTTGCATTAGCAACTATTTTGAGTTTTGATAAATATTTTAATTTAGAAAACAGTAGTAGTTCAATATTGGTAAATTTCTCTTCAAAACCAAAAGTATTCTCTGCTATTGATATTTTAACAGGAAATATTTCTCCAAAAGATATTCAAGGGAAAATCGTTATCTTAGGCTCATCTATTGTAGGTATAAGCCCAAAATATCGTACATCAACAGGGAAAGAGGTATCAAGCTCTATGATACATGCTTCTGTAATAGATAATATTTTAGAGAAATCATTTTTAATTGAAAAAACCATTTATAAAAAAATAAATCTATTAATCTCTTTTTTTCTATCTATATTAATTTTTATATTACTATTTAAACGACTTTATATATCTGTAGTTACTCTATTTTTATTAACAATGGTTATCTCAACCTCATATCTACTTAATTCCTATTTAGATGGTATATACATCTCTATTACCTATTTGTGGTTACCTTTTCTACTATTTTTTATAACAATTCTACTATATCATCTAAAATTGGTCGATATAGAGAGAGAGGAACAAGAGAAACTTTTGATTAGACAAGATAAATTAGCCTCTATGGGAGAGATGATTGCACTTATTGCACATCAGTGGAGACAGCCCTTATCTGCTATCAATGGAACAGTTCTAAATATAGATATAGAGTTAAAAAAGAGAGATATATACATTGAAGATATAGATAAAAATCTTGATGAGATTGAGGAACTTACACAATACCTCTCTAAAACAATTAATGATTTTGCTGATTTTTTCTCACAAAATAAACAAAAAGAGAGTTTCTATATTTCAGAGATTATTACTCAATTTAAAATACTTATGCCTCTAACAAACAGTATAGATATAGTATATGAGTATCAAGAAGAGATTGAGATTATTGGTTATAAATCAGAATTCTTACAACTCTTTATTATTATTGTCAATAATGCTATATATGCGTGTAATAAAAATCTATCTAAACAAGAGATAACAACAATTATAGTTAAAAACTATATAGATAAAAATTATATTTGCGTATCTATAGAGGATAATGGAAAAGGTATAGATAAAAAAGATTTAAAAAATATTTTTAATCCCTATTTTACAACAAAAAACAAGCAACATGGAACAGGTCTAGGACTCTATATTCTAAAACTTATTGTAGAAAACAGTATGAATGGAAAGGTATTTGTAGATAATGGGGAAAAAGGAGCTATCTTTACAATAAAAATACCCAAAGAGATAAGATAAACCCCTAATTTATGGATTTTGTTACCATTGATTAATAAAAGAGATGTAAAGTTTTTATCTATAGGAGAAACTATGAAACAGATAAAACTACTGCTTATGCTTTTACTCTTTTTAACCACTGTGATAGAAGCAAAAGATTACAACAACAGACGTGAAGTCAAGAACTTCATCAATATGATGGTCAAAAAACACCATTTTAAAAGAGCCGAACTTAAAAAACTTTTTAGTAATGTTAAGTTCCAGAGAGGTGCTTTGGGTATGTTTAATCCTAAATATCGTAAAAAACCTAAACATCCCCCTAAACACTATTCTAAACATGGTTCATGGGATAGATATGAGAAGATACTCCTAAAAGAGAGTAAAGTGATAAAAGGTGTTGAGTATCTAAGAAAACATCGTTCTATATTTAAAGAAGTATATAGAAGATATGGTGTACCACCTGAGTATATCACAGCAATTATTGGGATAGAGAGCCATTATGGATATAACCGTGGTAAATTTCCTGCATTTGATACCTTGACTACCCTAGCTTTTGAACCCAATAGACGAAAAAAATATTTTAAATTTGAGTTAAAAGAGCTACTACTACTCTCTAAAAAAGAGGGATTTAATCCTAAAAATGTAAAAAGCTCTTTTGCAGGAGCTATTGGGCTAGGGCAATTTATGCCAAGCTCTTATGATGCTTTTGCTGTTGATTTCAATAGAGATGGACGAAGAAGTATACAGACCACTTCTGATGCAATAGCAAGTATTGCTAACTATTTCAAAAAAAATGGTTGGAGAAGAGGAGAAGTTGTAGCAACACGTGTATCCTATAAAGGTAATAGATTTAATAGGAGAAAAACTGGATATAGACATAAATATTATCGTAGTAGCTTATTTGGAATCACTCCAAAATATGGTACATGGAGATATGGAGGCAAAGTACGACTTATAAAATTAGATAGACACAATTATGATGAGCTTTGGTATGGTGCTAAAAACTTCTATGTCATTACACGATACAACCATAGCTCATATTATGCTATGGCTGTTCATCAATTAGCACAACGTATAAGAAAAATGTATCAAAAAAAATATGGAGATAATTTAAGATAGTTATAAACTATATTCCAAAATGTGATTTTTATTAAATAAAAAAATCACATTTTATATATTATTGATATTTAAACTCTTTTCCACTATTATTACACATTAGTTATTATTTAAAATTGTGTAATTACTTAAGGAAAAATAAATGAATTGGATTAAAAAAACACTCTTTGCTATTATAGGTATTCAACTTTTGGTACTAGCCCAACTATCCTATATAAAATATTATGGTAATAGTAGATATGCAACAATACTAAAAAGTGGTACTCTATTTGCATCAACCCCATCTTGTAAACCAAAACTCCCTCTAGTCATTCAAACTACACTCTTTAGTCCCAAAAAAGAGATTTTAGCCCCATCTATTCCTGCACAATTAAGAAAAGAGATAGAAAACTTTACCTCATCTCAGATTTCAAATAGATGCTTAGCCCTTATCTATAAATCAAGAGAAATAGAAGATAAAATATCTACAGAGATAGAACAAAAAGCTAAAAAACTATTAGGTCTCAAATATGTTTGGGGTGCAACAGGACCAAATAAGTTTGATTGTTCTGGATTTACACAAAAAGTCTATAAATTAGCAGGAATTAAAATCCCTAGAAACTCAAGAGAACAAGCGAAAGTAGGCGAGTATATTAGCTATGATAAGCTTCAAAAAGGAGATATGGTATTTTTTGATACCAACCGTAAAAAAATAGGAAAAGTAAACCATGTAGGTATCTATTTGGAAGATGGAAAATTTATACATGCTAGTTCAGGTAGTAAAAAAGTAGTTATTACC
>JALSOO010000012.1 GCA_026986355.1 Campylobacteraceae bacterium
ATGCTAAGAGGGTTTAGAATAGTTGCATTAGCTTTTTTAAAATCTCTTCATCTGTAAACATCTTGATATATTCTACTCCATAGGTAGAGAGATGTTTTTTTAGTTTTTTATCATGTTGTTCTAATCTATTTTCATATTGACCTATAGCTCTTTTCCCAAAAAATGTATCAAATTTTAGTTGAGATAGGGGAGAGTTTAGCGTAACTTCTCCTAGATTATAGGGATTTTCCTCTTCTCTATCTCTGATAATTATAGCTATCACTTCATGCTTTTGAGCCAATAGAGATAAATCAACCTCTTCTAAAAAGTCACTAATAACAAAGAGTAGAGAGGGTTTATAAATCTTTTTAAATAGGCTATCTATTGCTTCTTGATAATTAAGTTTTTTATGTAATAGTTTTGCCTCAAATAGCTGTGTTGAGAATGCTTCTATGTGAAAAAGTTGTTTGGTAGGAGGAGTGATATAGCTCTCTTCTTGATAAAATGAGATACCTTGAAATAGGTCATTTTGATATTGTGTGGCATAGGCTAGAGTTGTGGCTACTTGGGCTAAGGTCTTCTGTTTACTGTTTCCATCTCCAAAATAGAGAGAACCGTCCATTAGGGTAGCTATGGTAATATATAGCTCTTTATTGGCATGTAACTCTTTGATATAGGGTTTTCCTAATTTTGCAGAGATAGTCCAGTTGATTTTACGAATATCATCTCCTATTTGGTACTCTCGTAATTCTGAAAAATCATATCCCTCTCCATGAAGTTTGGATAGGTTATCTCCTGATAGAAGAGTATATATGCTCTGTTTTGCTTTTAGTTGTAGGGCTTTGAGTTCGTAATTCATGGGATATGAACTGTCTCAACTATTTTAGAGATAATCTCATCTATTTCAACTCCTTTGGCTCTTGCTTGATAGGAGAGGACTACTCTATGTCGCAGAACATTATGGACAACTGAACCAATATCAGCAGGGGTAACAAAGCTATTTCCTCTCAAAAATGCTTTGGCACGACTCGCTTTATATAGGTCGATAGAGGCTCTAGGACTTGCCCCATACATCATATCTTCTGGATTTAAACCAAACTTTTCAGGCTCTCTCGTGGCTGTTATGAGTTGTACGATATAACGCTCTATTGCCTCATCTATATGGATACTCTCTAACTCTCTTTTTAGGATTTCTAAATCTTCTCTATTGAGTATAGTGTTGATTGGTTCAAAACTTTTGGTTGCACCTTTTCTCATAATCGTTAACTCCTCTTCTATAGAGTTGTGTCCTACTACGATTTTCATCATAAAACGGTCAAGTTGTGCTTCAGGGAGTGAATAGACTCCCTCTTGTTCTATTGGGTTTTGAGTTGCCATAACTAAAAAAGGAGAGTCAATCTGAAATGATGTATCTCCAATAGTTACTTGACGCTCTTGCATCACCTCTAGTAGGGCTGATTGTACCTTAGCAGGAGAACGATTTATCTCATCTGCAAGTAGAAGATTAGTAAAGATTGCCCCTTTTTTTATACTAAAAGTATGCTCTTTTGGATTGTAAATCTCTGCTCCAATAATATCAGAAGGCAATAAATCGGGTGTGAACTGGATACGTTTAAACTCTAATCCTAATGCTTTTGATAAGGCATTGATGGTTGTCGTCTTTGCCAAGCCTGGCACACCCTCTATGAGAATATGCCCCTCACAAAGTAACCCAATAATAAGCCCCTCTATCATACTCTCTTGACCTATAACGGCTTTGCTTAGTTCACTCTTTAGTTGCTCTATTTTACTATTCACGCTATCTCCTTTTCTAACTTCTCTTTTATCTCTTTAAAAGATATGCTCTTATTATTATATATGCTCTCTTCTAATTCTCTAATTATCTCTTTAAATTGCTCTTGATTGGTAGCAATAAGTATCTGTAGTAGCTCTCTTTTATCTCTACTTCTTTTTACTTTGTGATATAGGGTTGATTTCTCTTTGGGTTTGACTCCTCTTCTCCACTCTATGGCTATTGCTGTTAGATACCCTGCTACAAAGATAACAATATAGTAGATAATATCTCTTAACCATAAAAAATCTCTCTCTAATGGTTTAGGTTTGTTATCCTTATCTATTAATGTAGTTTTATCAATAGTCTCAATATCAAAATCTTGTTTAGGGATACTTAGTAGATAGCTCTCTTTTGTTTGTGGATTAAACCCTTTTATTGTTCTAGGCTTTAATGAAAAACTTTTATTAGAAGAGATTGCCATGGGATACTCTATGGTATAGAGTCTATCTTTTGGTAGTTGTATAGATTTGATAATAGGTTTATCTCTGAAAATAGTTATATTTCTATCTGATTGTATGATGTTATCTATTAATGGTAGATAACCTTTTCCTTTTATTTCAACATTGATAGGCATTGGTTGATAAGATTTGGCTTTATGGGTTTTACAGTGATATTTTAGTTTAAAATCTCCAACAATCTCTGTATCTTTTGGTAGTGGCTTTACATTTAGTTTAGTGGGTGGTAACTCTATATCACTATCTTCTGTAACTAATAGTTTGATATTATCACGGTCTCCTGAGTAGCTATAAGAGAGGCTCTCATCATTTGTTACTCTTTTTTTTAGTTTAAATTCTATATCTATTTTCCCCTCTTTTAGAGGATAGATAAGGTAGCTATACTTTAGATGAGCAAAGTGATGTTTTCCTTTGTCTATGGCATCTATTCTTTTAAAGATATACTCTTTACTCTTTTTCAAATCAAACTTAAAAAATATAACTTTATTATGATTTGTCTGATTAATCTCCAAATTTAAAATGATAGGCTCTTTTAGATAGGGTTGATTGTTATCTATATCTATTTTGTATATAAAATCTTCTGAAAATAGAAGTGTAGAGAGGATAATAAAAATAACTATCTTACCAAGGCTTTGTTTCATGGATATATCCTTTATTGATGAGGTCATAAACTTTTGAGCTTAGTGGAACTCTCTCTTGTTTCTCCTCTTTTGTTGCTATAAGTTTATCTATCTTTTTATGGTTATGGAGTTTATGTTTTGATTGGGTTGTAGATGAGGAGCTAGATGAACCTGAAGCAGATGAGGATTTACCCTCTTTACTCTTTTGCATATTATCTTTTTGATTTTGATGATTACTCTTTTTACCACCTGCTTTAGGATTCTGTACGGCTCTTTTACCCTCTTTTTCACTCTCTTTAAAAAAAATAAGTTTTAGATTATCTCTACTATCTCTATCCTCTCCTAATTGGAGTGCTTTGATATAGAACTCTTTTGCTTTACTATACTCTTTTAGCCCTACATATCCATTTGCTATATTATAGTAGAGTTTCTGTTTCGTTTTTATAGATGTTGACTCTATAGATTGATAGGTAGCAATAGCCCTTTTGTACTTTTCTAATTTATAGTAGCTATTGGCTAATATCATTCTACTCTCTAGTGATGAGGTATCTATCTTTTTTATATACTCTTGTACCTTTTTGTACTCTCCATTTTTATAACTACTATAAGCTTGATGTAGATGATAGTTATCTAATATAGAAGCATTTGCAGATATACCTATAAGTGAGAGTAAGATAATTAGATATTTTATATATTTAGTATGAAGTAGAAAAAAGAGAACTAATGCCATAAAGAGTGGTATCTGATATAGCTCTATATAGCTATGCTCTTTTTTATCTCTTATCTCTTTCTTATATCTATTTATACTATTTTTTATCTCTTGGGCTGTACTCTCTGGGGTAGATGATACCTCTATATAGTTTGAAGTCAACTCTTTTAATATAGGATTGAGTGTTGATATAACTAGATTTTCATCTCTATCTTTTAGAAGCTCTCCATTATCTTTTTTGATTGTTGAACCTTGTTGTGTTCCTGTTGCTAATATAGTTAGATTTATATTCCCCTCTTCTAATAACTCTTTTAGCCCTTGTGTATCACTCTCTTCTCCTCCATCAGAGATAAGTAGTAGATTTTTATGAGGGTTGTTTAGAGTAGCTATCTTTTTAAATAGATTTTTTAGAGATGTTCCTTTGGTCAATATATATTTAGGGTTTAGTGTATTTAGAGCAGTAGTTATCAGTTTGTGGTCATTTGTAGGAGGAGATAGTAGTAGAGGGTTTTGAGTAAATGCTATGAGTGTTACATCTATTTTAGGATTATCTTTTAAGAGTAGCTCTATCGTTTTTTTTGCAAACTCATATCTATTTGGAGATATATCATTGGCTCTCATAGAGTATGAGGCATCAATAGCTATAATAATATTTGCAGACTCTACGCTCTTATCTACAACTCCATCTTCTATAACAGGTCGAGATAGAGAGAGTATGATTAGTAGCATGATTACTATATGGGTATTAGAGATAATATCTCTCTTTTTAGATAGTAAAAAAGTTAATGGGATAATAAACCACAAATAGATAGGATATAAAAAACTCATCTACTCTCCCTATTTTGATAGTAGAACCATATTAGTAGAAGTATCAATATCATAATTAAGGGTAGGGTAATATGTAGCTTTTGATTGAGATAGTTTTCGCTTCGTATCTTGCTAGGCTCTAGTTCTTCTATGGTATCGTATACTTTTTTTAGCTCCTCTGTCGAAGATGCTGAAAAACTTTTCCCATTTGTCTCTTTTGCTATCTTTTGGAGTAGTGCCTCATCATAGCTACCTTTTTTGCCAATACCGATAGTATATATCTTTATTCCTAATGCTTTTGCTTTTGCAACACCCTCTTTGGGAGAGTGGTTTCCTGCATTATGGTATCCATCACTTATCAAGATTATACTCTTCTCTTTTGCCTCTCCAAAACTAAGTGTACGGATAGATTGCATAATAGCATCACCTATAGCAGTAGACTCTCCTGCTATACCAACATTGGTCATATCTAGTAGATAGCTTAATGAGTCCAAATCATAAGTCAAAGGAGATGCTGTATAGGCAAATGTTCCAAATATTACCAAACCCATATTATCATCATATCGTCTCTTGATAAAATCTTTTGAGAGCATTAAAGTGGTCTCATATTTTGTTCTAAAGTTATCTTTGTTATCAAATCCACTATCTGCCATCGAACCACTAGCATCAATTGCCAAAATAAGGTCTCTACCTTTTTTATTCATACTATCACTACTATCATAACTAATTGGTTTAGCCAAAGATATAACTATCAAGCTAAAAATCAATATTTTTAACCATGGTTCAAAAGAGAGTAGGGGGGTATTTTTTGAAATCCACTCCAACTTTGGAAAATAGAAGAGTTTATTGTAGCGTTTACACCAAAAGAAACAAGGAGTTAATAGTAACAG
>JALSOO010000013.1 GCA_026986355.1 Campylobacteraceae bacterium
GTGATGATGCTATCTTTGTCCTTTTTATCTATGGGGAGTGGCTCTTTGGTGGAGAGAATATAGATAGATGATTTGCCTAATGGTTTGGTAATTTTTAGATTTCTAAATTGAACCATATATTTTTGTCGTTTTTTAACATAGATAGAGGATTGATTGTAGGAGATAAGCTTGTAGCTATTGTTCTCTTTTAACTCAATCAGATAGAGATAATGGGGTTTTTTCGATAAGTATCCTTTTATATCTATGGTTTCACCTAGTCTAAAAGAGTTCTGATTACTTTGTGTTTGAACAGTAATTGCTCCTAAGTTATGCTCTAGTAGTGTTTGTAAGTTTATTGTGGCTGGAGCTGAAGTGTGAGGCATTACAAAAATATCTTTTGTATATAGGCTTCTTTTGTCGATGGTGCTATCGTTTGAGATAGAGGGGTGATAAGCATCATCAAGACGTTCATTAACCAACTTCTCTAACTTAGCAAAAGAGATATTGCCTTTTTCTCTAATAATATCTCTAATAGCAAGGGTAAATTTTCCTCCTTGAGGTGTGTCTATTGCCGATTCGTCCTCTTTGGCTCCACCAAAGTGTAGAAAGTTGCTATTTTTACTCTCTAACCACTTCTCTTGTAGAGGAAAGTCTCTATATAGTTTTTGTTCTGGTCTATATGTTTTTATCTTTTCGTGGGAGTTCATAGAGATAGATTTATTCATTGATGCACTGTGACATGCATCAATGATAATAATCTTTTTTGCTTCTATTTGAGCATAAAGATAGTTTAATTGATTGTCCATAATTACATTTTTGATATTATAGGCATTGGATTGGTGCTTTATTGGATAGTGGATTATATTAGCAGGAACTAAAAAGTCATCTTCGTTATCACTCTCTTGATGGTCACCACTTTGAAATCTATCTCCATGTCCTGTGTAGTAGAAGAGAAGTCTATCTTGTTTGTTTAACTCTTTGGCTAACTGCTGAAACTTATCTACAATATTCTGCACTGTTGCCTCTTCTCCTGATAAGATTATATACTCATACTTATCTCCTAGTAGCTCTTTCATAGTCTGAATATCTCTTTTTCCATGCAGTCCATGAGACGTTCCTGCATCAACTAAAAAGGCGATATTTTTAGCTGATAGTAGGGAAAAAGTGGTAATTAATAGTAGTAATATTACTCTCATTTTAATCTCCTGCTATACATTTTTTTACATCTGTTTTAATTGTCTCTACGGTTAGATTGGCTGTTCTAAAGTTGCCACTCTTTTTTAGCACTTTATAAATCTCTTCTATATCTGCTGTTGATAAAACACCATTTGGTCTGTTTGAAAACTTCAAGGCTGTTTTGTAGATGTTTTCATCGTTAGTTGCAAAGATTTTAATTTTGTCTGTTCCAAATGGAGGTTGTACAACGGTTCTAAAAAGCTCATTTCCAATGATTGGATTTTTGCTATCGGGTTGTAGCATAATCACTTTTCCCTTTTTATCTTTGGTAAATGCCAATAGATACTTTTGGGTATTATTGAGTACTTTTACAGAGAGTTTTTCATGGTTACAAAAGCTTTTTATAACACGACTTCTTTTTGAGTCTAGTGAGATAATATCTGTATCTAATAGGTCGTTTTGGCTTTGGAGTTTGAAGAGTAGCTCTCTCATATCTCTTCTTGTGGTGTGATGGGGAACACGCATAACAATTTGATTGTCTAATCTGGTCGATTGTGGATAGTAGTTGTGCTGTATCTGTGTATTGGCAAAGTTACTATTGAGACACTTTTTTAACTCTTTGTGTCTAATGGTACTATTGGGTGCATTTCGCAAACACTGCTCTAGCTCAAAACTAAAATCTCCTCTCATCTCTCCATTATGTCGATGCTCTTGGGTAGGCAGAGTAGCCAGAGATGCACCATAAAAGAGTAGATGTTGATAATTTACTGTGTTACTCTTTTTGTGCGTCTCATGGTAGCTAAATGGGGCATGTTTATCTTTTTTTGCATTACCACTTCTATAGGCATTACCTGCATAACAGGCATCTGTTATCCATACAATTTTGATGCCTTTTTTATCAAGTTTTTCAAAAAGAGGTTTAAAGTCTCTCTTGGTAATAATAAGTGTATCATATAGATTTTTAGTATCTACATCATAAGGGACTAATGCTGTTGTGTTCATCAGAAACTTATTGAGTTGTTTATCTTCTTTAATCTTTTTTCCAAAAAATCCACTATCATAACTACTACTTCCATGTCCAGAGTAGTAGAGATAGAGGGTATCTCCACGCTTTAGATTTTTGTTTGTTAGCATAGATGTTAGCGTAGCTACAATATTTTTTTTGGTGGCTTGAGTGTTGAGTAGTGAGCGTGTATTGTGAGCCGATAGAGTTCCACTCTCTATCAAAATCTTTTTAAGTGCTGTTACATCATTGCTCGTTCCATAGAGTGGTGTAATTTTTTTTAGCTTTGCATATTTATCACAACAACCAATAAGCAAAGCGTGATTACTTGCCATAACTAAACCATTCATTAAACTCAATCCTAATGCCAATTTTAAAGCTATTTTTTTCATTTTTTTCTCCTAATGATTACTCTTCTACTTGCTTCTCTATCTTCTTGTGTTATACACTCTGCTTCATTCGTTCGTGGATTTACTTCTGCTAGAAAACCACCTTTGCAGATTATATTTCTCTCTCCTTTTGCACTTGTCTCAATATGATATTGTAGCTTACTATCTTGTGATACCATATAGTTTTTGAGTGCATTAGCTCTTCTTTGGGAGAGTCTTTGATTGTAACTTGCATTACCATCTGAACTCGCACCCCCTTCAAATCCAAATAGAGCATCTGAATGCTCATCTACTTCACTTTTAATCTTCTCTAAAATCTCCTCTATTAATCTATTATCTCTTGTTTGTAGTGTTGCACTATTTTTTTTAAATAGTATATCTGCACTATAGACTCCATTTTGCTCTTCTATGGCTTTTAATCCACTCTCTTGTTCTCTACCAAAAAGTCTATTTATCTTTTTTTGGTTATTGATAATATGCGTTTGATTAATCTCTAATTTTGCATTTTCACTCTCTAAGTTTTTTAATTTTTCGCTATCTCTCTCTTCTTTATAAATGGTAAAATAGGCAATATTCCCATCAACGGCAATTTGAGGTAGAGGACATATCTTTGACGCTTTTTCTAATGCATCTATCTTTTTTTGGTCATCTTTTTGGTGTATGGTCAAAGACCATAGTTTAAAGGCTTTTTGCTCCTCCTCTGTTGTACAATTAGCCAAAAGCCAAGCGTTTAACAGCAGTGGAATAAGTAGTTTTTGCATTGTTTTCCTTTTTTTGGTTTAGAGTTATACTAAGTAGGAGAGAAAAATCCCCCTATCTATAAGAGGGAAAAATAGAAAAATTTTTATGAGGCAAGATAATCGGCTGTTGAGGTAATTTTTTATTGCTTTTTATTCTATTTAGACACGCTTTAATACCATTATATGTATGGTTGGTTGCCATACAAGAGGTAATGGCTTGAGAAAAGTAACCCCGTCTTGTTTTTTGATTTTCTGAAGAGAAGTCACTGTAAGTTGAAGATGAGAAAAATCTTAGGTGCTTGTAGGGAAATGCTATTTTTTGGGTGGGCGTTTTGGTGTAAAAAGCAAAGTTGTTTTGTTGATTAAAAAGCTCTTTGTACGCCATACCTGAAAAACAAGCATCAAAAATAACAATGGTATGCACCTTTTTTCTATCTAAAGCTCTAAAAAGAGGGGCTAAACTATCACGAATAATAAGCCTTTTACTATCGGCTGTTATTAATGCTCCTGTTCCTCTTAGTTGTTTTTGAACTCTTTTATTGTTGGCAATAGCAGGGTCAAAAGGGCTACTTCCATGACCTGAGAAGAAGAGGTAAACCCAATCACCTGCTTTGTTGGCTCTATGGACTATATCTTTAAACGCATTTAAAATATTGCTTTTTGTAGCCCTAGAACCAATCAGTTTATGGGTAATATCTATCTCTTTTTTCTGAAGTAGAGTAGCCATTGCTCTAGCATCATTCTCTGCTCCTATGAGGTTACCGTTATTGATGCCAATAATGAGTGAATAGGTTTGAGCATGAAGAGCAAGAGAATAAAATAGAAACAGAATAAAGAATAATTTTTTAAACATTTTATCTCCTTTGAAATATTTTAATATATTAAACTTAAACTTGTAAAATATAGCTATGAAAAAAGTTCTCTATATTATTAGCTTAACCATTATCTTAAATGCAAACTGTACTCAATCTAAACTAACAGAAGCAAATGAGCTTTTTTACAAAGCCAATCAAACCAAAGAGACCCAAACGCAAATAAAGCTTTTAAAGCGTTCATTAAAACGCTGTTTTACCTATGAGGTTAAATTTACACTTTTAAACCTACAAGTAGCCCAAAAAGAGAACAAAAAAGAGAAGCTAAAGATTTATGATGAGATGTTAGAGACACTCTCATTGATTGAAAACCGTGATGAGTTGGTACGCTCTGAACAGAGTAGAATCAATAGAGTTATCTCTAAAATATATGAAACCGATACACCTCTACTCTCTACTCTCTATCAAAACAAAGCAGAGGCTCAAACTAAAATCTATAGAGAGAAAAAGAGAGATTATCTACCTTGGATTATCGCTCTTCTTTTACTCTTTTTATGGGTTTTTGGAGATTTTTTTAAAAATTGGGGAAAATCATAAACTATTTAGTATAATAATATAATTCAGGAAACAAAGGAAGATAATGCGACTTATACTCTTAACTCTACTACTAACCTTAAGCCTCTTTGCAAAAGATAAAGTAGCCTTGGTCATAGGCAACAAAGAGTACAGTAACCAAACAGGGTTAAAAAATCCTGTAAGAGATGCCAAACTCATTAGAGATACGCTTCAAGGTATGGATTTTGAAGTGGTGGAGTCTTACAATGAAAATTTAAATCATTTAAGCGATAAATTAGAGACCTTTATACGCAAAGCCAGAGATGCTAAAATTGCCGTGGTTTACTATGCTGGTCACGGTATTGGGGTGGGGAGTTCTAACTATCTCATTCCTATTGGAGCCTCTAATTTATCGTTAGATAATCTGCCTAGAAAACTAATGAGTGTCAATGAGCTAAAAGGAGCAGTAGCCAATGCCAAAGGGTTTGGCGTAGTGCTGTTTGATGCGTGTCGTAACTCATTTTTTTCAGGCTCTATTGCAGGGCTAAGTTCGGGTAGAGGCAGTAGAGCATTGGTAAGACCAAGTGTAAAAAGAGG
>JALSOO010000014.1 GCA_026986355.1 Campylobacteraceae bacterium
AAGAATTTATGGCAAGATTTGGTCGTGAGGGACGTTTTATGACTCCTGCACTAATGGCATTGGATTATAAAAAACTTCAAATATTCTTTGATTCTATAGGTGTTGATACTCATGCACCTGATGGTTTTCGTATTTTTCCTATTGGACATAATGCATCTACTATTATAAAAGCACTAACAACTGAACTAGATAGATTGAATATCGAGGTTATCTGTTCTCAAAAAGTAGTAAGGGTAGAATCCAATGACCAAAGAATAATAGCTGTCATTACCCAAACCAATAGATTTCAAGCAGATAGAGTTATAATAGCTAGTGGGGGTATGGGCTATCCTATATTGGGTGCAGAAGGAGATGGATACAGATTAGCCCAATCAGTAGGACACAAGGTTACACCACTACACCCTGCAATGATGCCACTAAAAACAGTAGAGAGATGGGGAGCAAATTGTAGAGCTGATACTATTGCCAAAGTAGAGATGAGGGTAAATATTAAAAAATATAAAAAACTTCGTGCTATTGGAGATTTGATATTTACAAAAAATGGAATAAGAGGTCCTGTAGTCTTGGATTTTTCTCGTGAGATTACACCTCTTCTTTATAAATTTGATGAAGTGCCTATTTTGATAAATCTAACAAAAGGCAAAAATGAGGAACAGATTAGAGAACATCTAAAAAATGAACAAAAGAAGAATCCTACTCATAGCATTCAAATATTAGTAGAGACACTTCTCCCTAAATCACTAACATTGGAGATTTGTAAATTAGCCAATGCCGACCCCTCTAAAACGTTAGGCAAACTATCAGGTATAATAAGAGATAAGCTGATAAGGCTTTTAGTATGGACACCTCTAATTATCAATGGACACGATGGGTTTAAAATGGCAATGATTACACGAGGAGGAGTCTCACTAAAAGAGATAGACCCTAACACCATGCAAAGCAAAAAGATAGAGGGCTTATATTTTTGTGGAGAAGTTATGAACCTAGATGGTCCATGTGGAGGATATAATCTACAATGGGCATTTTCCAGTGGTTACCTCGCTGGTATTAGTGTAAATCGTGAGAACGAGAGAGTCTAATCTCAATTCTACGGCGATATCTATCGCCTACTCTATCCTCTATCTTTGCTATTTTCCCTTTGGCATCTATCAATGCTCCTCCACTATATGGTAGTATCCTTTTGATAGGAGAGTAACTATTTACTAGTATAGGTTGTAGAAATTGAACTACTGAAACTGCTCGTTTCATACCTAACTCTAAATTTGAAGATGTTCTAATGCTATCTATATCACAACTATCTTCTACCAAACATCTGTGTATAGATCTATCAAAAGATTGACTATTGTAAATAGTGTTTGATGTGAACGGTTGACCATCGGTATATCCATAAATTTCTACTGTATCACATTTGTATTGCTTAGAATATTCTTTAATATCATTAATAACTTCTTCTTCTAATTGAGTGGTAAACTCTCTACTCAATATAGCTGAGCTACTAGAAAAAGAGTACCCATGAGCTTCATCTAAGACAATAAGAGGTGGTTGCTCATGCTCTTTTAATTTTGAGATATAAAATGAAGTGATGATAAAAAGTAAAACCATTACAATCATCAAAACGATAAATATTTCACTCTGCATTGTTGAATTACTTTGACGTTTACTCATATATGAGTATCTTTCTCTTTTATCTTTGCTAGAAAATTATCTAAATCACTTATCATCTTACCTGCTTTTGGTAGACTATGAGCAATAGTTGAGACATCATCTATTACTTTTCTACTCACATTGCTCAACTGCTCTATTGCTGATTCAGAATGAGTTGAGAAGCGTTTCATGGTGCGTATATGTTTATCCCACTCTTTGGCTATATCATTCATTTGAGTTAAACCTTTATCAAATGTTTCTATAGAGTTTTTAAATACTTTTCCTGCATCAGAAGATGTTAGTTCAAACTCTTTTCTCATATCTTTACTACTATTCTCTATCAATTCAAACTGTTCTTGTAAGAGTTTTAATGAATCATTGATTGTCTTTTGTGAATATTCTGAAGTCTCTTTTAACTCTTTTTCTAAAAGGTCTCGTGTCTGATTAATCTCTTGAGTTGAGTGACTTATAGTATCTTTCCACTCTTGGGCTGATGTAGCAAATGTTTTTGAACTCTCTTCGATGGTTTTAGCAGAATAGATAACTTTTTGAGATAAAAACTCCAATGCATTATTTGTTTGCTCTTCAGCAGATAGCTTAAAACGATATTTATCTCGTTCCATCTCTTTACCAAATGCCCAACCTATAATACTTGTAATCAATGATGAACCTATTGGTGCGATAATACTCTCAACATGTTCAATCACATCTGAACCATAATGAGCTGTCATAATTAAGGCTACAGATGTACCAATAAGTGTATGTAGATACCCCATAGTTGCTACACGATTTCCTATCTCTATATTATCCTCTTTTTCACGAATAGCAAAAAAACCTAATATCACTAAAACAACCATATGCTGAATTCCAATCAATAAGAAGAGTCCTCCCACATGAGTCTGTATAAATTCTACACCAAAGTACAACCCTATCATTAGAGAGATTGAAACTATAAAACCAAACCACCATAAGGTGCTAAATAGCATTTTTATCATCTATCTTTATCCTTTCTTTTATAAGTTTATCTGCTTTTTCAAAATCATTATTGGCTAATGCTATATAAATTTCTCTACTATCAAATCTATTTTTCACTCTAAAACTATCCATTTTTTGTAGATAGCTTATAACTCTATTTAGACGAACAGCATCTATATTTCCCTCTTCATCAAGACCAAAGGTTAGACAAAAGTTCTCAAAAATTTCAAATGGTGTTTTCTCTTTTAGATAATATAGAGCAATCTCTGGAACAAACTTTATACCAACTGATTTGAAAAGATGAATTAAAATCTCTAGGCTAAGCTTTGGAAAAAGAGTAGTAGATTTAAATGGTTCTAAATCCATATCCTCGCTAGGTAGGGTAAATAAGAGGGGTTCGTTTGTCGTATGAGTAGGAATATAAGCTAAAGGCTTACGAATTTCATCACCATATTTTATATCATTAAATATAGATTTGAAACGTTTTTTTATATTTTTTCTTAGATTTTCAAAAGGCAAGACATATCCTATTAATTCAATTTGGGATTATATCCTATTAGAATTAAAAACCCCTATTTATAGGGATTTAGATAGAATTTAAATTAAACTACTATCTAAAAGTGAGCCTAAATATTAGAATACCAATAAATGTAGCAGATATAGATAACATTATATTAAAAAAGATATTTAAAATAGCCTTTATGTATAACTCTTGCTGTAAAAGGATTACAGTATCCATAGAGAAGGTAGAGAAAGTGGTTAATGCACCTAATAACCCTGTCGTAAATATAAGCTTTTGATAATTAGAGAGATTTATTTGAGAGAAGTACATAAAGAGGAAACCCATTAGTAGGCTTCCTAAAATATTGACACTCAATGTTCCAAAAGGAAAAGTAGAGCTACTTAACCTTTGCACCCATGCAGAGAGTAGAAAACGTATAATAGCCCCAAAGAAACCACCTAGCCCTACTGCCAAAAGAAAACTAACATTCATTATTGTCTAAACTCCCAATCATCTTTGGGTATATTTTTGCTCTTTATCTCTATGCTCTTCTGTTTTAATAAGGTATCTATTATAGATAACTCTTTATTTAATGAATCATCTTTTAATATAGACATCTCTTTTATATAGAAGCTTCTAAATCGCTCAAAGAGTTGTTTGTACCCCTTACTCACTTGTAGTTTACATGATTTTCTCTCCCATGTACTTACAACTGGATAGAGTGGATGTTTTGGTGGATATAGTGTACAACGCTTCATAATAGCAATAGGAGACTCCATAACCCATTTTACTTTGTCATTGCACCCTGCTCTAGTATCAATAAGCCAATTTTTCATAATAGTCACATAGTCACTAACTAAAATAGCTTTTCTGATTCCACTATTATCATAGTAGTTATCTTTTTTAGCAAACTTGACACTCTGCTTATTGCTAAACTCTTTTCCATCTACATCTTTATAACTAACCTCTAGTGATATATTGGTATCTTGGGATATATTTTTATTCTTTTTCAGCTTTATCAATACAACTCCACCTTTAGTAGCCTCTCCATTATTGTGAGATGGAAAGAGTGTATTTATATTCATTACTGTACCTGTGGCCAATTTCGCATCAGGAGAGCCATATACACCCTCTATTGTATAAGCTGTACTCTTTAGCTTTAGATTCAAATCATATACCAATGGAGTAACCATATAGTCAAACTCCTTATCTAAAAGTTTAGAGAAAGCTTTTGAGGAGTGAACTGAGAAGTAGTTTGCCCCTTTGGTTTTAGAGACATACTCAACCAAATCATTATTGAAATCAACACCTATACCAATAAACGTTGTATGTATCCCTTTGGTTGATGCACGTTTTGCCATACCAAAAAGTTTATCTTTGCCAAGCTCTCCTCTATTGGGCATTGCATCGGTTAAAAAGATAATACGATTCTCATATTCCAAACTCTCTTTAACCTCATCAAATAGTTTAAGAGCTTTTTTATATCCTGCACTCCAGTTTGTTCCTCCTCTAGCTTTTAGCTCCAAGATATGGTCTCTAATCGCTTTTTTATCAGTAGTTCCAACAAGATTAAGTGGTTTAGCTAGATAAGCGTTATGGTCAAATAGAACAACACCTACTCTATCATCATCTTTTAGATGTCCCAACATAGCTACAATAGACTCATTGGCAATCTGCATCTTCTGTTTGCTAGAGTTCTCTTTGGTCTCTACCTTGTTTCCCACTTTATCGTAAAAGTATGAGTTGAATGCAGAGTTCATTGAACCTGAAATATCTAAAACGACTACTAAATTTAGTTTTTTACGCTTAAAAGCTTTCTCTTCAATTCCAGAGTTTAACCCAACTGTCATAAAATACTCATCTTGATTAGAGAAGATATTGTTTCGTTTAGCTGTAGCATAAGATGGGCAAAAGAGACTCTTGCACTCATCTCCTTTTAGCCCTGTATCAAAATAGTGATTATAGAACTGCCCCTCATAGGTAATAGAGTCTAATTTAGGTAGATAGCCATTATCTATATTGGCTTTGAAGTTGTTTGTATCTTTTGCACCACCTACTGACATACCTATCATCTTTTTAGAG
>JALSOO010000015.1 GCA_026986355.1 Campylobacteraceae bacterium
TTGGTAGCTTGTGCCAAAACATCTGCTGTGGTCAATATCAAAAAAGGTCAGTTTCTAGCACCACAAGCTATGGAACACTCTGTGGCTAAAGTATTGAAGACAAGAGGGTTTGATGGAGAGGTAACTTATGAGAATGCAGAAAAATATAAGGTATGGCTTACTGAACGAGGTTCAACTTTTGGTTATGGTAACTTGGTAGTAGATATGAGAGGATTAAAACAGATGAGAGAGTTTGCTCCTGTTATCTTTGATGCTACCCATTCAGTACAACAACCTGCTTCTGGTAGTGCTACAAGTGGAGGAGATAGCTCTTTAGTTCCATATCTTGCTAGAGGTGCATCAGCTGTTGGTGTAGATGGGTTCTTTTTTGAGACACACTTTGACCCATCTATCGCTCTTAGTGATGGTGCAAATATGATAAAATTGGATAGATTAGAGACTCTGATAGCTCAAATTGATGCTATAAGAACTATTGTTGAGTAGTAAAAGATTAATAATTGGTTATAATCTGAAAAAACAAAATTAGGAGAGTAATAGATGAGAATAGTAGAGGGTAATTTAAGTGTAGATACGACTAAAAAGGTAGCAATTATCAATGCACGATTTAACCATTTTATCACAGATAGATTGGTAGAGGGAGCAAAAGATGTATATACACGACATGGTGGAGATGCAGATAATTTAGATTTAATCTTAGTACCAGGTGCATTTGAGATTCCATTTGCACTAGATAAAGCATTGGCATCAGGTAGATATGATGCAGTATGTTGTTTAGGTGCTGTTATCCGTGGGGCTACTCCTCATTTTGATTATGTTTCAGCTGAAGCAACCAAAGGGATTGCAAGTGCAACGATGAAACACGGCAAACCAGTTACTTATGGAGTTTTGACTGTAAATAGCATAGAACAAGCAATAGAGAGAGCAGGTACAAAAGCAGGTAATAAAGGTGGCGAGGCGATGGCAGGGCTTATTGAGATGATGAATCTATATACAGCATTAGAATCGTAGACTACACCATAAAAATATATATTTTAAAAAGGCATACAAAATATGGCAACACGACACCAAGCAAGAACAGCAGTAGTAGGATTACTATATGCTTATGATTTAGGTAATGAGAATATCTCAAAATATGCAGATAAAATCTTAGAAGAGGATAAGATACGAAATAGACAGCGAGAGTTTTCACATAAGCTTTTTCAAGGAACAATAGATAATCTATTGACAATTGATAGAGAGATTCAAAAACATCTAAAAGGTTGGAACTATCAATCTATTGGTAAAGTAGAGAAGTCTATTATGCGTTTAGCTACCTATGAGATTATGATAGAGGGAGTAGATAAAAGAATTATTATCAATGAAGCGATTGAACTATCAAAAACTTTAGCTGATGATAAATCTCCTAAATTTATAAACGCTATTTTAGATGCCATAGGCAAAGATGAATCAGCAAATATCGAAAAGCCAAAAGAGGTAGAAGTTCCTAAAGAGAAACCAACTATTTAAATTATTTTTCGGGATTTGTAAACCCGACCTGCTCTAAAACCCACATCATATATCTTTAATATAAGCATAGTATAATCCTATAGATTAAAAAAGGATAGATATGAGTGCTTTAAATAGTAGAAGAATGACTGTAGATGAAGCTGTTGATTTGATTGAGAATGCAGATTTAAAAACACTTGGACGTATGGCAAGTGAGGTAAAAGAGATGTTGCACCCTAAAAAAGTAACGACATTTGTAGTCGATAGAAACATAAACTATACCAATATCTGTTGGGTTGATTGTAAGTTTTGTGCCTTTTATACTCATGAGAAAAAAGAAGATGCGTATATATTAACTTTTGATGAGATAGACCAAAAGATAGATGAGCTTATTGCTATTGGTGGTACACAGATACTATTTCAAGGAGGAGTACACCCAAAATTGGAGATAGAGTGGTATGAAGATTTAGTTGAGCATATTCATAATAAATATCCTACTATTACTATTCATGGATTTTCAGCTATCGAGATTGATTATATTGCTAAGCGTTCACATCTAACTATATCAGAGGTATTAGCACGGCTCAAAGCCAAAGGATTAAGCTCCATACCAGGGGCAGGAGCAGAGCTATTATCTGATAGAGTTCGTGATATTATTGCACCCAAAAAGCTAGGTACAGATACGTGGTTAGAGGTACATAGAGAGGCTCATAAACTAGGTGTTAAATCAACAGCTACCATGATGTATGGAACGGTTGAGACGACACGAGAGATAGTAGAACATTTTGAGCATGTTCGTAAGCTACAAGATGAGACAGGTGGATTTAGAGCCTTTATTATGTGGTCATATCAGAGTGATCATACTCAACTCAAAAGAGAGTTGCCTACCATTAGCAAAAGTACTCCAAATCAATATCTACGTTATTTAGCTGTGGCTAGGTTATTTTTGGATAATATCCCCAATATTCAAAGCTCATGGGTGACACAAGGTAGTTATATTGGTCAGATGGCTCTAAAGTTTGGAGCAAATGATTTAGGTTCAACTATGATGGAGGAGAATGTAGTCTCATCAGCAGGTGCTTCAAATAGTATGAATCAAGATGAGATGATAGAGCTTATTCGTGATATAGGTGAAAACCCTGCTAAACGAAATACAGCTTATGAGATTTTGGAGAGATTTTAAGAATGATAAAAAATATATTAGCAACTATAGTTATAATACAAGGAGTTTTAATGGGTGCAACCCTTACCAAAATAGATATAAATGGTACAGAAGTACCGATGATATTTGAAGAGAATAGAAATCTACCAATAGTCTCAATGCAGTTGATTTTTCAAAATAGTGGGACATTGAGTGATAGCAAAAATGGTTTAGTTAAATTAACAGCTAAACTTTTAAATGAGGGTACAAAAAAAGAGGGAGCAAGTGGTTTTGCTACGAAACTTGAAAATAGAGCAATATCTTTGGGTATACATGCAGGTCAAGAGACATATGTTTTTGATTTAGACTCTCTAAAGAGTGAGTTTAATTATGGTGTAGATTTACTAAAAGAGCTTATATTAGACCCTAACTATACAGAAGATACATTAGAGAAGATAAAAAAACAGACAATAGGAGAGCTAAAGCGTAAAGAGAGTGATTTTGACTATATATCCTCTCTCAAGATGAAAGGTATGTTATTCCCAAATACACCTTTAGCTAAGCCATCTCTTGGGACAGTAGAGAGTATAGAGAGTATTAAACTAGAAGATATAAAAAGATATATATCAGAGCATTTAGGATTGGAAAATGTTATTGTTGTTATCGGTGGAGATATAAATGAGACAGAAGCGAAAATAGTAAGTAAAGAAGTTCTATCTCTACTTCCACACTCTCATACCCAATCTATACCTCATATCAAACCAATTGCACAAAAAAAGATAGATAAGAGTATTGTTGATAGTCAACAAGCATATATATATTTTGGTTCTCCATTGAATGTAGATTATAACTCTAGTGAACGATATATAGCTAGAGTAGCCTCATTTATCTTGGGAAGTTCAGGCTTTGGTTCGAGATTAATGGAAGAGATTCGAGTAAAAAGAGGTTTAGCATATTCAGCATATAGTCGTTTCTCTATCAATAAAACAAATAGTTACTTTTCAGGATATTTACAGACAAAAGTATCTAGTGGAGATGAGGCAGTTAAAGGTGTACAAGATGTAGTGAAACTATTTTTGGATAAAGGGGTAACCAACGAGGAGTTGACCTCTGCCAAGCAGTTTCTTTTGGGTTCTGAACCACTAAGGAATGAGACTCTATCACAGCGTCTTAATCGTGCATTTCAAGAGTATTATAATGAGCGTCCATTAGGTGCATATGTTGAGGATTTAAAAAAGATAGAGGGTTTAACTCTAAAGGAGTTAAATGGGTTTATTAAAAATCATAAAGAGATAGAAAACATCTCATTTTCTGTAGTGACGGGGAAATAGAGGCAAATTTTCTGCTTTTCCAAAGTAGTATCCTTGTGAATAGTCTACTCCTAATTCACAAAGGATATTAAAGATATTCTCATTCTCTACATATTCAGCAATTATTTTAATATTTTGTTTTTTTGAAAAGTGAACAATAGTCTCTATCATATCTTGGGAGAATTTATCATTTTCTATATTTTTGATAAGAGAGCCATCAATTTTGATATAGTCTGGTTGATACTCTAGAACTCTTGAAAAGTTGGATAGACCTGCTCCAAAATCATCAATAGCAATTTTTATATTAAATGATTTAATATCTTTTATAAACTCTTTGATGATATTTTTATCATTTATCTTTTCATCTTCGAGAAGTTCAACTACCACTCTATGTGTCTCTTTTTGATGTATTTTTAATAGTTCAATAAACTCTTTTCTAGTCTCTTTTTGTTCAATATCTAGTGAAGATAGATTGATACTAATATTCATTTTAGTATTATAGAGAGCAAGAAATGAGTTGTTTAGAACAATAGATGTGATTTTCCTATAATATTTACTCTCTTTAGCTGTATCTAAAAAGTGGTATGGTGGTATAATATTTTTATCTTTATCAATTAGCCGTACTAGGGATTCATACTTTTCTATCTCTTTTGTTCTATTATTGACAATGGGTTGAAAATATGAGACGATATTATATGAGTCTATCGCCTCTTGTATCATTTGGAATGTTTGGAGTTTATTCTGAGCAATTTTTTGTTCTTCTTCAATTAGCTTATTTGCAATAATAAAATCTTTTTTATTTTCTAGTAGTTTTGACATACCAATTTTTGCATTTTCCAATGGCTCTCTCCCGTGAGCAACACTTATCAAAATAGATAGAGTATAATCTATTTTACCTATTTTAATTTTTGCTTCATTAACACTCTTTTGAAACTTTTTTATTTTACTATAAAATATATCTATATCTTTGTTGTTAGGTTTATACTCTTTAGCAAATATAAACTCTCCATTTTCGACTATATAAATCTTTGAAAATTTACACTTAGTTGGAATATGTTTTAGTAACTCTTTAGCAAAAAGATATTGGAGCTTTTTAGCAATCTTTTGTGTTAAAAATTTCTCAATATAGTTAAACTCTTCTATTTTTATTAATATAACAATATTATCTTTTAAATCTTCTAATAAATTGTGAAACTCCTCGTATGGGTGGATAGTGTTGACAACATGAAAAGAGGATGTTTTACTATTTTTAATATTTA
>JALSOO010000016.1 GCA_026986355.1 Campylobacteraceae bacterium
CTATATGTGTAGTATCTTTTTAAAAATTTCTTCATTTTTTCTCTTTTAATATCCGTTTAATTGCTTCTGAACATACGGTTAAACCTGTCGCTCCTGTAACGGCTACGCATGAGCCTTTCTCTTTGCACTTGTCCTCTTCAGGGGAAAATACAACTGTAAAGTTTCTATCAAATTTCGCTTTTTTAAGCTCATTTCGTATCTTTCTACCTAATGCGTCTCCATGACTTTTCCATATCGAGGCTACCTCAATTTTAGAGGTATCAAAACGTTTTGCCGAACCAAACGACATAATAAGCTTTTTATAACACTTTTTGGCAATCTCTATCTTTACTTTAGTGGTATCGGCACAATCAAGTACCAAATCATAAGGCTCAAAATCAAACTCTGCTACCCATGTCATATCCATCTTTTGGTTTATAGTTGTAATAGTTGGATAGAGCTTTTTAAGGGCATCAGTTTTATACTCTCCTACAGCTTGAGAACCTATCTGTCTATTTTGGTTGGTCTCATCATATACATCATAATCTATAATTGTAATATCAGATACTCCAGAACGGTAGAGGCAATCCAAAGCATATGAACCAACTCCACCAACACCCAATATCAATATCTTTGCTTGTTGGATTTTGGCGAAATCCTCTTCTCCAAATAGCATCTTACAACGTTGAAATCTCAAATCCATTGCTCTAACTCCTCTATATCTTGGTGTGAAGTCATATCTAAATGGATTGGAGTGATTGAGATATAGTTGTTTTTTACTGCCTCTATATCACTCATCTGCCCCTTAGTCTCTCTCCATTCATGGTTAACTAAACCTATCCAAAAGTACTCTTGCCCTCTTGGATTGATATGTGAATCGGCATCATTTCCATAGATACGGTTTCCTGTTTTGGTTATTTTAAACCCTTTTGACTCATGAGGCATACAAGCAGGTATATTTATATTTAAAAATTTTCGTTTAGAGAGAGGAAATGAACCATCAAAAATCTTTTTGACCAATTTAACTATTGTCTCTTGTGCTAGTTCATATCGCCAACTACTCTTCTCCCTCATATCATTTGAAAAATCTTGTGATATAGCAATAGCAGGTACACCTTGAAGTACAGCCTCCATTGCTCCACTAGCCGTTCCAGAGTAGGTAATATCTTCGCCCATATTTGCACCGATATTAATACCTGAAATGACCAAATCTGGTAACGCATCTCTATATATTTTATGAAGTGCCAAAAAGATACAATCAGTAGGTGTTCCATCATCTAGTTTATAGAAGTTTGGTTCTATCTCTACAAATCTTAGAGGTTTTGTAAGTGTAAGAGAGTGTCCACAAGCAGATTTTTCTAAGGTAGGTGCAACAGTTATAATCTCTGCCAAAGGTTTAAGGGCTTCAATCAAAGCCAAAAGAGCAGGAGAATCGAAACCATCATCGTTTGTTATTAATATTTTTTTCATAAGGTATGGTATAATAACCCCTATTAAAACATAATAAATATAAGGGAAATATTGTGCAAAAAGAACCAATGTTAAAAGCTACTTTTGATAAATTATCCAAAGAGTTAGAGCAGTTAAAAACAGTAGAACGTGCAAAGATAGCCAAAGTTATTGATACAGCAAGAGAGCTTGGAGATTTAAAAGAGAATGCAGAGTATCACTCTGCCAAAGATAAGCAGGGTTTAATGGAGGCTCGTATCTTGGATTTGACAGATTTGGTTGGACGAGCGCAAGTGATAGACCCTTCTACTCTGCCACATACACGTGTCAGTTTTGGCTCAACTGTAGAGCTTGTTGACCAAGCTGATGATAGTGAAGTTACCTATACTCTAGTTGGTACACAAGAGTCCAATCCAGATAGAGGATTAATCTCTATTGGTTCGCCTATGGCTCGTGCTTTATTGGGAAAAGAGGAGGGAGATGAGGTTGAGATTCTACTTCCATCAGGTAAAAAGAGTTTTGATATTGAGTCTATTTCCTATGAGGAGATAAATCTATAATGGTAGATGTAGGTATAGTGGGTGCTAGTGGATATACTGGTTTAGAGTTGATTAAGATGTTGCTAATTCACCCTAGATTTAATTTAAAGTATTTAGCAACAACATCAGGAGATACCCTTATAGAGAAGATTCACCCCTCTTTGGTAGATGTGATTAGCTTTCCTGTGGAAAAAGCATCTATTGAATCGGTTGTTGAACATTGTGAATTGGTATTTTTAGCACTACCTCATAAAGCTTCTATGGGGTTTGCAAAAGAGCTTATCAATCAAGGTGTAAAGGTTGTTGATTTATCAGCAGATTATAGACTTGATTTAGAGACATATGAAAAGCACTATTGTGAGCATGAAGATAGAGAGCATTTAGATGATGCTGTTTATGGATTGATAGAGTATTATAGAGAGGAGTTAAAAGAGGCTAAACTTGTAGCAGGTCCAGGGTGTTATCCTACTGCTACACTGCTTGGTATATTGCCTTTTATCCCCTATTTAGACCACAAATCTCCACTATTTGTAGATGCAAAATCAGGAGTAAGTGGTGCAGGTAAAAAACTAAGCGAAACAACTCATTTTGTAACGGTAAATGATAATATCTTTGCTTATAATCCTCTAAAACATCGTCATGCTCCAGAGATAGCTCAGAAGATAGAAAAAATTCATGGTGTCAAGATGAATGTAAACTTTGTACCTCATCTAATCCCTGCTACACGAGGAGAGTTGGTATCTGTATATGCTACTCTAAAAGAGGATATAGAGCCATTAGAGATACTAAAAGAGTTCTATAAAGATGATATATTTATTCGTATTCGTGAAAAACCTGTAGATATTAAGAGTACAGCAGGAACACACTTTTGTGATATTTTTGCTATGAAAAATGGAAATGGACTCTTTGTAAATAGTGCTATTGATAATCTACTGCGTGGAGCATCTTCACAAGCATTGGTTTCAGCTAATTTAATGTGTGGATTTTCAGAAGAGTTAGGTATCCCTACAATATCCTATCTTCCATAATAGCAGGGAGAAATCC
>JALSOO010000017.1 GCA_026986355.1 Campylobacteraceae bacterium
TACTCTCTCTATCATATTTTTACTCATATAGAGTCCCAATCCTGTCCCTTTTGTTTTGTGTTTTGTAGTAAAGTAGGGTTCAAAAATATTTTTTAAGATATTTTTAGGTATTCCACCTGCATTATCTCTAACAGCAATAATAAGGTCATCTTTTTCATGATAGACACGAATATAGATAAGACCATTACTGATTTTTTTCTCTTCAAAAGCATCACGAGCATTATTCAGTAGGTTCATAATGACATGTTTTATATCATTTTCAAATCCTTTATATCTAATATCATTGGCACAATCAAGCTCAATTTGAATATTCGATTTTACTAAAGTCTCTTTTATTAATAAAATAGTAGAGTTTATAATTTTTTTGATATTAAAGGTTTGTGCCAAATCAGAATGGTCAACAAAACGTCTAAAATCTTCAATCGTATCGGATAGAAATTGAACAGAGTTATTTACTTTTTTTGCCAACTCTTCCAAATCAATCTCATCTTCTCTTCCTAATTTAGCTTTGATTAGTACATCATTCATCATCCAGGAGACAGTATTTAGAGGTTGTCTCCATTGGTGAGCAATATTTTCTAAAATCTCTCCCATAGATGCCAATCGAGACTGTTGATTCATAATAGCATTTTGTCTTTTCTCTTTTCGTACAGCATTATTAATCTTGATTTGAAGCTCTCTATTTAGGGTTTCAAGCTGTTTAGTTCGTTGATTTACCATGTTTTCGAGATTTTCAGTAAGTAGATTTAACTCATTGGCTGTTTTATGCATAATAGAGTATAGGTTTTTATTTGCAATCTCAAAAGTGGTAATGTTTTTATCTGTAAACTCTTTTAGCTCTATATATGAGGTTGGAGATTCTGAAATAGCAGCCATAATAAAGGTGTGATTATGGGCAGTATTGGGTAGATTTTCTGTGTTAAAATACTCTTGTATAGTGCTGTATCCAAATATATGATTATTGTTTTTGATATTTGATATATAGTGAATAATAGGAATTCTAAATCCATACTCATAAGAGATACATGCACCTATCCATAATGCTTGGGCAGGTGTATTTGATAAAAAGGTGTATATCTCTTGAATTCTATTCATCATAGAATTATAATTACCAATAGAGAGTTGTATAATATCCCCCTCATGGAGCTTTTGAGCTGTTGTAACACTCTGTTTTGATAGATTACTATCTAGGATATTAACTGTATAGGAGATATTATTTTTACTAATATAGAGTGGAACTTGTAAAAATACAGAGGGGTCTTTTTCTATATTTGGAAAGTATTTTTTATAAATATTAAGTGTGGGGCTATTATCAATAGTTAAAATATTATAACCCTCTATTTTAGTAATCTTTTTCTTTTTAGAGATAGGCTTCCATTCAAAAGATTGAAATAGTTCAACATTTAAATTCTCTCCATGCATAAATATAAGGATAATCGCTTTATCATAGATAGTACCATTATAAAAAATAAAAGATTTTTCTGAATCAAATCCTCTATTGGTTGCACCTCCACCAAAAATCTTTAGATGTCCAAACTCTACACCCAACTCATTAATATAACTGGCTGTATTGGGTTCATTGTAGCTTGATAAAATCTGTAGAGCTTTTGTATCTGCTTGTATATAATTCTCTATATATAGGAGGTCGGGTTTTGGCTCTTTGCCTTTAACATAATTTTTATTTAAATCAACTACCAAAGAGGATATAGATGAGGTCTCAAACTCTATTATAGAGATAATGGGTTGAATATTTAAATCAGTAACTCTATGATTTATAAAGCTAGTAAAACTCTGCATTCCTACAATGGTTGCATCTGGAAACTCTTTTTCCAAATCTATTAATAGTTTTTTAAGTATCTCTTTATCAGGCGAAGAGTAGTTTATCTCTATAAGTAGTTTATCACTATTTTTTATACGATTCTTTTCTACCCATTTTAAAAAATTTTTATGTTGGTCATAATAATATACAAGTTGTTTCATAATTTTTAGCCTCTATTTAAATATTGTTGAGCCAATACGAACAAGGTTTGACCCACATTGAATAGCTAGTTGATAATCACTACTCAT
>JALSOO010000018.1 GCA_026986355.1 Campylobacteraceae bacterium
TTGACACACTTTCAGCTATTTTTGTTCTATTAATTCTTCTAGGCTCAATTCCAAATATTATTTACTCTTTAGGATATTTACCACATATTCAGAGGAAATTACACTACCAAGTTCACTATTTCGCTTTTATCATATCTATGATTGGTGTTGTTCTATCTGCTAATGCCTTGGTTTTTCTCTTTTTTTGGGAGTTAATGAGTCTAACAAGTTGGCAGTTAATTTTAACCAATGTAGAAGATAAGGAGACGATTAAATCTGCTCGTTTCTACTTTTTTATGACACATTTGGGTTTTATCTTTCTACTTTTTTTCTCTCTTCTTGTTAGCAATGGGGATTTGACTATAGATTTTAGCGTTATGAAGAGTATTGCTTCGGACTTTAAGTATCCTACTTTTCTATTTTTCCTACTTGTTTTTGGATTTTTAAGTAAAGCAGGTGCTGTTCCTTTTCATGTTTGGTTACCCTATGCACACCCACAAGCACCATCTCCTGTATCAGCACTTATGAGTGGAGTGATGCTTAAAGTTGCCATTTATGGATTTATGCGTTTTCTATTTGATATTCTCTATCCATGGCCACTAGAGTGGGGTATTGTTGTTCTATTTATAGGCTCTATATCGTCTATTGTTGGTGTTCTATATGCTTTAAGTGAGCATGATATAAAAGCACTCTTAGCCAACCACTCCATAGAAAATATAGGTATTATTCTTATTGGTTTTGGTATGGGTATGATATTTGACTCACTTGGACTTAAAGCTCTCTCCTCTTTTGCATTTATAGCTTCACTCTTTCATACCTTTAATCATATGAGTTTTAAATCTCTACTATTTATGGGTGCAGGTAGCATTTTGCATCAAACTCATACAAAAAATATTGAAAAGTATGGAGGGCTTATTAAGTCAATGCCTATAACAGCTATTACTTTTCTACTAGCTTCTATTAGTATTTCAGCCCTACCACCTAGCAATGGATTTTTGAGTGAGTGGATGATTTTTCAATCTATGTTATCGTCATACACCATACCTAACATGAGTCTAAAACTTGCTATTCCTTTTGCTATATTTGCACTTGCTATTACAGGTGGGTTAGCCATTGCTTGTTTTGTCAAAGCCTATGGGATTACCTTTTTGGGTCTATACAGAAGTCAAAATGCTAAACATGCACAAGAGGTAAATTTTTTCATGAAGAGTGGAATGATTGTTATGAGTTTTGTAGTTATCTCTCTCATGCTCTTTACACCCTACTATATAAAACTATTTGATAAAGTTATAGAGAGTTTAGGAGGTCTATCTATCTATAAAGAGATGTTCCCTAATGGTATATTTAAGATGCACTCCATTGTCCTAAATGGTGGGGTTGTATCTCCACTTATTCTACTACTCTCTTTAGTTGGGGTAACTCTTCTATTACTCTTTGCCTATAAAGTTTTAAATGTCAAAACACGAGTTCATAGAACATGGGCATGTGGTTATCAAACATCTGCAAAAACACAATACTCTGCCACAGGTTTTTCAGGTCCAACAAGACGATTCTTTGATTGGTTATATAAATCAGATGAGCAGATTTATAAAAAGCCTATTGGTAATCACTGCACAAAATTTTCAGACTCTAGCTATAATGTTCATGTCAAACCACTCTTTGAAGAGTCTCTCTACAATAGTATAAAGAGAGCTACAAATATTATTAGCTACTGGGTCTATCGTCTAGCACACTTTGAACAGACACGATACGCTGCAATGATATTCAATCTTATGCTTTTTGTACTCTTTAGTTATCGTATATTTTTGCATGAATTCTCTTGGGCAACGGCTCTTTTGGAACTTATTGTTATGAGTATAACAATCAAAATACTTATTATTGGAGATAGAAAATGATTTTATATCTAACAACAATTTTACTATTACTACTAATCGCACCGATACTTCTATCTTTTATAAAATCATTAAAGATGATATGGCTATTTAAACGCCCTTCATCTATTTTTCAAGGGTATCGAAACTTCTCAAAGCTCTTAACTAAAGAGACAATTATATCCCAAGAGTCAAGCTCTATTACACGTTATGCTCCATTTTTGGTACTCTCTCCTCTATTGATAACCATGTTTTTCTTACCACCTATTGTAGAGGGTGCATACTATGTTAGTTTTGTAGATGCCTTTACAATTACTGGGCTTATCTCTCTATCTACATTCTTTTTAATGCTTTTAGGTCTTGATAGTGCTAGTGCTTTTGGTGGAATGGGGAGTAGTAGAGAAGCATTTATATCGGCACTTGTTGAACCTGCTATGGTTTTGACTATCTTTAGTGTCTCTATGATGGCAGGAAATTTAGGGGTAGGACAAGCAGGGGTAAATCTAGCCGAACATTTTCCAAAAGAGCATATGGCAAGTTTCATATTTGCTGGAATTAGCTTTTTTATTTTACTCTTAGCTGAAAATGGACGAATTCCCATTGATAATCCAGAGACACATTTAGAGCTTACTATGGTACATGAAGCGATGATTTTAGATATAACAGGAGTATATCTAGCTATTATTGAGACAGCTAGTTCAGTAAAGTTTGTTATCTTCTCCTCCCTTTTTGTATCTCTATTTATGCCATGGGGGTTAGAGCTTTATGCACCTATGGCGATTTTGGTTTTTATAGTAAAACTTTTCATTGTGGCTACGGTTGTAGCTCTACTAGAGGTAAATATGGCAAAATTACGACTCTTTAAAGTACCAAACCTTTTAGGTATTGCTATTGTTTTTGCTTTTTTATCACTTATTACATTTTATGTATTAGGAGCATAGTATATGGTAGATTTTTATATAGGACTCTTTTTAGCTTCCCTTATTGTTGCACTTTTTACTACACGACTTTTCAGATTGCTGATGTGGTACTCATTTAACTCTTTAATGTTGGGTCTATTGGCACTTATTATTGGGATAGAATTTAATGATGATGGATTAATTATTACAGGAGTACTCACAATTATTGTGAAATCATTAGCAATTCCCTATTTTCTTAAAAAATTCTCTCAACAGTTTCATATTGTAAGAGAGATACAACCAGAGATAAAAGTACAATATGCAATTATGCTTATTCCTGCTATTTTAGTATTTACATTTTATCTAGCAGAACCAATTACAAATATGATTCTAAATAATAGTAATCATATTGCAATTAGTATATCTTCTCTTTTCCTCTCACTACTTTTAATGATGGAGCATAAAAATGTAGCTCCTAAAGTTATCGGCTTTTTAAGTATGGAAAATTCACTCTTTTTATTAGGTGTTACAGCTACAGAGGGTATGCCTATGATTGTTGAACTTGGAATATTTTTTGACCTTTTAATGGCTATTGTTGTTATTAACCTGCTATTTACTCGTGAGGAGATAAAAAATGATTGAGTTACTTTTTACGCCTATTTTATTGATGTTTGGGTTATCTTTTATTAAAAATAGAAAAGTAGATAAAGCACTTGCTTTTGTCTCGTTTTTAATATTAATTCCAACAATAAGTTTTTTAGAAATACCAAAACCATTTAATCTTTTTGGAGAGTATCTGATAGTCGATGATTTAGGTGCTTATATTCTATTTGTCTCTTCTATTGTTGGTGTAGGTGTTGCCTTGTCATTATTGACATTAAAAAAGCATGTAATGATTTCTCAAAAAGCATATAGACGATTTTATAGATTTTTTGCTATCTTTTGGGTTGGATTGATACTCTCAATACTCTCTAATAATATGGGAATATACTGGATAGGGTTGGAGTTGGCAACTCTCTCAACTGTCTATATGATTAGAACTAACCACTCAAAAATGGCACACAAAGAGGCGTGGAACTATATGATAGTAGGAACGATTGCTATTTCGCTTATTCTCTTTGGAATTATCTTGATTTACGCTAGTGCAAAACCAATCTTAGGCGAAGAGGCTATGCAATTTAACCTGCTTTTAGCTCATGCCAAAGATATAAAATCTCCATTTCTATTTGAGATAGGATTTGCCATTGTCACTATTGGAATGTTTGTCAAGATGGGTTTTTTCCCTATGAATTTATGGTTAGCAAATATCGAAAGAGCCTCATATTATCCTGTATCGGCACTCTTTAGTGGTATCTTAGAGTCTGCTGTTATAATTGGTTTTTTTCGTTTTAGTAAAATTATGATGGAGATTAATTATGACCATCTATTTATCTTTGTCCTAATATATACGGTTTTGACTATCTTTATAGTCTCTTTTCTTATCTTTAGAACCAAAGATTTTATGAGACTCTTTAGCCTAAGTGGAGTAGAACATATGGCACTTATTACTCTTTTTTGGGTTAGTGGAGGAGTCTTTCCTGCACTACTACACTTTGGAGCTCACGCTTTTTTAAAACCAGCACTATTTTTATCTACAGGGGTTTTAGAATCTAAAGGCAAATATAAGATTAGAGGAACACTAAAAGGTTATCAAGGTAAACGAGGAAAACTCTTTTGGATATTGGTCTCTCTTTTTCTATTAGCAGTTATATCATTACCACCAAGTCCCATGTTCTTTAGTGAGATTTACGGTTTTGGGGCAATGATAGAGTTTGCAAAAAAAGGAGATTATCTTGTGGTAATGTTGGCTTTTATATTTCTGCTATTGATACTTCTCTCTATTATATTTTATAAGTTTATTGAGGTCTATCAATCTATGAAATATGAGGGAAAAGAGGAGAAAAAAGAGGTCTATCCAAGCGAAATTTTAGCTCTATTTATATTTGCTATTGCCTTGGTTGCTCTATTGACTCCACCTGTTATTAACTATTTAAAAAATATAATGTGAGAGGTTCTATTATGAGATTAATTGCACGATATGCAAAAGATAGAGGAGATTTTTTTGAGATTATTACTCTCTATGACAAAGATATAGATATAGAGAAGATTAGCAAAAAGAATCCAACCATCAAAACCATCTCCTATACTCACCCAACAGCAATTTGGTTTGAGCGAAAGATACAAGATGATTTTGGTATTGATTTTGTTGATGCTTTTGATAAACGACCCCTAGTTCATCAAGAGCAGTTTGACAATACCCTATACCCGATGTGTAAAGAGTTTAATCTAAATGAGTTAGATTTTTCTCCATTTGAACCCTACCAATATGAGACCATAAAAGGTGATGGTGTATTTCAAGTATCCGTAGGTCCTATTCATGCAGGGATTAT
>JALSOO010000019.1 GCA_026986355.1 Campylobacteraceae bacterium
CAGCTGACGTTGCCAAAGGTCACCCAGGTGCTAGAGCTAGAGATGATGCAATGAGTTTAGCACGATTTGAGTTTAGATGGGTTGACCAGTTTAATATCGGTCTTGACCCTGAACGTGCTAGAGAGTACCATGATGAGACCATGCCTATGGAGGCTGCAAAAGTTGCTCATTTCTGTTCTATGTGTGGACCAAAATTCTGTTCTATGAAAATATCTGCTGATGTTAGAGAGTATGCTAATGAGTTAGAGATACAACAAGGAATGGATGATATGTCTGCTAAATTTAAAGAGATGGGAAGCGAAGTTTACGTTGAAGCTGACAAACTAGAAAAAGTTTAAAATCGTAGGGTATTAATTAATACCTTCATAGAATAAAAGGGGAGATAGATGAATATAGCAATAGTGGGGGCTGGTCTAGTTGGACGTGTCGTAGCCCTTAATCTTCTAAATAGTGGCAATCACAAGATTACTCTATTTGACAAAGATACAAAAGAGGGAATCCATTCGGCAGGTTTTACAGCTGCTGGAATGTTAGCCCCCTTTGCTGAACTTGAAACTGCAGAATCGATTATATTTGAGTATGGAAAACGCTCTATTGAACTTTGGCAACCTCTACTAAAAGAGATTGGTGTCTATGATGGTTTCTCCTACAAAGGAACGATTATCACAGCACACCCACAAGATGTAAGTGAGCTTGAACACTTTATAGGAACACTCAAAAGTAAGATAGATGAAGCCAAAGAGATAGAGATGCTTGATGCTACTCAACTAGCTCAAATAGAGCCTGAACTTGCACAACACAATAAATCTTTTTTTATACGCAAAGAGGGACAAGTAGATTCTCAACGATTTATAGCTTTCTCTACAAACTATTTTGATATGAGAGAAGAGATAACATGGAGAGAGTTTACAGAGGTTACAACTATTGAAGCTAAAAAGGTACATCTAAAAGAGTCATCTGAAGAGTTTGATTGGGTCTTTGATTGTCGTGGATTTGGGGGTAAAGAGTATTTCTCAGATTTACGTGGTGTTCGTGGAGAAGTCATATGGGTAGAGTCTAAAGAGATAGATATACAACGCCCTACACGTCTACTACACCCACGATATAAAATCTATATTGTTCCTCGTGGTAATGGTTGTGAGGGTATAGATTTGGAGTATTGTAAAGAGTGTAAAATATCACAAACTCCTAACTCAAAACGATACATAATAGGTGCAAGTGAGATAGAGAGTGAAGATTTCTCTCCTATATCTGTACGCTCAAGCCTTGAACTGCTCTCTGCTCTCTATACCGTACACCCTCAATTTGGAGAGGCACGTGTGGTCAATACAGAGACAAATTGCCGACCTGCATTTAAAGACAATCTACCAAGAATAGAGAATAAAGAAGAGGGATTGACACGTATTAATGGGCTTTATAGACATGGGTATCTATTAGCACCTGCTATTGTTGAAAAAGCATTAAAAGAGGGAATAAACGCATGATAAAAGTTTCAGTAAATGGGGAGATAAAAGAGATAGAAGAGAGACTGAATATTAAGCAATTAATAGAAGCGTTAAAGTATAAACAAAAAGGGTTTGCAGTAGCAGTAAATACTACTTTTGTCTCTATCAAAGATTATGAGCAAACCATTATTAAAGATGGCGATACCATAGATATTTTAGCACCAGTTCAAGGAGGATAAGATGAATAATGAGATATGGGAGATAGGGGGAAAAAGATTAACAAGTAGAATGTTAATCGGTTCAGCACTCTATCCTAGCCCTGCTAGTATGGAAGAGGCTATCAAAGAGAGCCAAGCTCAAATAGTAACGGTAGCTCTTAGACGACAATCAGCAGGAGATGGTGGAGGTAATAACTTTTGGAATATTATCAAAGAGTTAAATATCAATGTACTACCAAATACAGCAGGTTGTCATACAGCAAAAGAGGCTATAACTACGGCTCAAATGGCACGAGAGGTTTTTGGTACAAACTGGATTAAACTAGAGGTAATAGGTGACCAATACAACCTACAACCCGACCCATTTGAGACACTCAAAGCTACCCAAGTACTTATAAAAGAGGGATTTGAAGTATTTCCATACACAACAGATGATTTAGTAGTAGCCAAAAGATTAGTAGATGCTGGGTGTAAAATACTTATGCCATGGGGTTCGCCTATTGGTTCAGGGCAAGGACTTATGAACCCAAGCAATTTAAAAGCTATTCGAGAAAAATTCCCTGATATTAATCTAATAGTTGATGCAGGGATAGGACGACCAAGCGATGCTGTTAAAGCGATGGAGCTGGGCTATGATGGAATTTTATTAAACTCTGCCATTGCCCTAGCTCAAGACCCTGTCAAGATGGCAGAAGCATTTAAATATGCTACCAAAGCAGGACGTTTAGCGTATGAAGCAGGTACAATGCAAAAACGAGAATTTGCCTCTCCATCTACTCCTACTATAGGAACGCCTTTTTGGCATCAGTTCGATAAATAAACCTACACCACTTTAGAGTGGTGGTTTTCTAATATCAACTTTTATCCTATTTTAATTTTAATTAGATACTATTTCGTTACAAATAAAAATTATTATTTAAAAGGTATTATAAGATGATTGTAACAAATAAAGCTCCAGATTTTACAGCAACAGCAGTTCTAGCAGATGGTCAAATAGTTGAAGATTTTAACTTGATGGATAACCTTGGCGAAAAGGGTGCTGTTCTTTTCTTCTATCCACTAGATTTTACTTTTGTATGTCCTTCAGAGATTATTGCATTCTCTCACAGAGCAGAAGAGTTTACAAGTAGAGGTATCAATATTATTGGTGTATCTGTAGATAGTCAATTTTCACACTTTGCATGGAGAGAGACTCCAGTAGAAAAGGGTGGAATAGGTAGAATCAACTTCCCATTAGTTGCAGACCTCAATAAACAGATTGCTAGAGATTATGATGTTCTTCTTGATGATGCCGTAGCACTTAGAGGTTCATTCCTAATTGATGCAGATGGTACAGTTAGACATGCAGTAGTCAATGACCTTCCACTAGGAAGAAATGTTGATGAGATGATTAGAATGGTAGATGCAATGCAGTTTACTAATGAGCATGGAGAAGTTTGTCCTGCTGGTTGGGTAAAAGGCGATGAAGGTATGAAAGCAGACACAGAGGGTGTAGCTGAATATCTTGCAAAACATGCTCAAGAGCTATAAGTTATAGTGGTGGAGTATACTCCACCATTAAAATATATATTTAAGTATTATCTATTATAATATTTATATAAATATTTTATAAGGCATAATCATGAAAAACTACATAACACTATTAAAAGAGAATGATTTAAAAGCCACTATACAACGTACCTCTATACTTAAATCTATCGACCAAGCAGGACATATCAATATAGATGCAATATATGAAGATGTCAAAGAGCTTCACCCTACCATCTCATTGGCTACTGTTTATAAAAATATTATTTCAATGAAAACAAATCATGTAATTATAGAAGTTCCAATGAATGGAGAGAAAGCAAAGTATGAACTCAAAAAAGAGGAACACATACACCTTATCTGTCAAAAGTGTGGCAAAATTAAAGATACTAAGATAACTAAACAGATACAACAAGCTCTAATAGTAGATAATTTTAAACTCAATCACTCTCAAATAAACCTATATGGGGTATGTAGCTCTTGTCAAGAGAGATAAAAGAGGGAGCTATATTTATAGCAGATGCACACTATCCACATCATGGAGATAGATTATTAGATATTTTAAAATCATTAAAAGATAAGAAGATACAAACTCCTCAACTTTTTCTAATGGGAGATATTTTTGATTTACTATTTGGATACAATGAGTATATCAAAACCTTTTCAAAAGAGGCTATATCTCTACTAAATAGAATATCCCAAGAAATAGAGATTATCTATATAGAGGGGAATCATGACTTTTGTCTAAAAGAGATATTTCCAAATATAAAAGCATATAAGCGAACAGAACAACCCATAAAATATAGTTTAAATGGTATAGATGTATATCTAGCACATGGAGATAATCACAAGAGTAATACTATTATTTATAAAATATACTCTACACTTCTTAGAAATAGAGTTACTCTTACGCTACTAAAACCATTCGATAAAAAAATCATAGACCACCGTATAGCCAAACTAAAAAATAAAAAAATTTGTGATTATTTCAAAGAGTATAAAAGTAAATTTGATACTATAATCGATGAATATCCCCCTAAATCTCTAATTATAGAGGGACATTTTCATCAAGCCATTATCTATAAAAACTATGTCTCTCTCCCATCTTTAGCCTGTCAAGGAGAGATTGGAATAATAAAAATGGGAAATATAGAGTTTTTAAAACTACATTAATAGAATCTACTTCACAAAAAAATGCTGATAATCTTTCATGCTTTTCCAATCTCCTCCCCAACTAAATCCATACTTTTTAAAAGCTTGGGTTGCAGGGTCAGAAGAGAGAAGCAAAGCTCTATCTCTTAGATTATCAATATCTATATGTCTTCTTATTTTATATCTATATGATGCTCGATGAGATATATAACCACTACTTGATATATATGGATTAGCAATAGGATTAATATCTATCGCTTTTCCATAAGCATGTTTTGACCACTTTTTCTTTTTTCCTGAAACAGGACGACAGTTGAACGCAGAGGTATTATCACTCTCTATAGATTGCCAATCATCTCCATTATAGTCTGAAACTAACTTCATTTTATCTATCGCATAATTCATATAATACAAATCCTCAAACAGATAT
Source organism: Campylobacteraceae bacterium (assembly GCA_026986355.1). Classification (GTDB taxonomy): domain Bacteria; phylum Campylobacterota; class Campylobacteria; order Campylobacterales; family Sulfurovaceae; genus UBA1140. The sequence continues at coordinate 4,773 of JALSOO010000019.1, forward strand.
ACGGTATTAGTTGCTATGCTTTTATGTACAATCATCTCTCCCATTTGTGTTTGACCATTAAAATCTAAATAGGCTATTTGTAGATAACGAAGATTCTCCAAGGAGACAGGGCAACCCTCTCTCCATGAATTTCCATTTATCATTCTCTCTTTAATGTCTGGGGTAATTGTTGATATATTTGCATTAAATTGAGCAAATAGAGAAGTAGCAATAAGTGTTGAAAAGATAAAAGCTGTTTTTATCATAAAAAATCCTTTTAAATATAGTATAGCTACAATAGATAAAAGAATTGTGGATTTTTTAAAGGGGTCAGACGTTGAATATCTACTTATCCATCTCTCCCCTAACAATCTTGGAAACCAAAGAGCGAGAAACATTTAAATAATTAGCA
>JALSOO010000020.1 GCA_026986355.1 Campylobacteraceae bacterium
CCCTTCTAACTCTGCCTCATATACTCTATCTTCAAACCTCTCTATTGCACTATCAAGTGTAGGAGATTTTTGACAAAAGTAGAAAAATTCATCTCTTACAATATCTACACTCGGTTCAATACCATAACGGTCTGCAAACTTCTCTATATTGTAGATAGGTTTAGCTAATCCTCTCTCAATCAAACTATTTGTTCCCCTACTCTCATCTAATCTATGAGGTAAAACATAAATCTCTTTTCCCATTTTTAAGGCAAACTCCACAGAACGCATAGAGCCAGAGTTCTCATCTGCTTGGGTTACAATTAGAATATCTCCTAAGGCTACAACCAACTCATTTCTAATGACAAAACTCCAAGAAGTTGGTTTAAAAGTAGTAGGAAACTGACTCAATACTAAACCGTGTCTCTCTATCGCTTCTATGAGATTTCTATTGATTGCAGGATATCGAATATCCAAACTATTCGCAACCACTGCTATACTATTTTCAGGTTTACTAGCATGATGAGCAATAGCATCAACTCCCATAGCTCCTCCAGAGACAATAGCAACACCTCGTTTACTCAATGATTGTGCTAGAGAGTAGGTAAACTGTTTAGTATAGTTTGAGGGTCTTCGTGTACCAACTATAGATACTTTGGGACGTTTTAATAACTCTTGATTACCTATAGCATACAACTCTTTAGGATATTTTTTCATATCCTCTAACTCTTTGATATGTTCTAAAATAGATACAATCATAAAAAACTCCTTAATTCAAATCACTAGAAGAGTAGACCTCTCCAGTCTCAATACAGTAAGCAGAGAGAAGACCATATCCCCTTTTACCTTTTATATAACACCCTGTATCGACATTGATATAATGTTTTTTTATATCTACACTATATGATTGTGGAGTATGTCCAAAAATATTAAATATATCAGCTTCGTCCAAAGGCTCTGTTCGTTTCCATAATACACTGTTTTTGAATACATTCAGATACTCTTGCTTGTCACGTATATCCCATACAGAAGAGATAGCAGAGTGAGAAACAACCACTGACCGACCTGATGGGGGGTGCTTTATATCTAATTCCAAATAGAGAGGTAGAGCCTTTAACCACTCTATATCCTCTTTGAAATGTGATATAAACTCTTTAATATATTTATGGGGTACTATCTCTTTGCCTCTATTGTAGACTAATCCATACGATAGAAGTGTCTCTCTACCACCATGTTGCAACCACATATTATCTTGTTCAATGGGTCTATCATTTTCTATATCATTAACAAATACAGTTCCATGTACAATCATCATCTCTTCATGATTTCCACGTACAGACAAAAATCTATTTTTTCTAATAAAGTTTATGACATTTGCACTATGCGAACCTCTATCAATCAAATCTCCGACAAAGATAAACTCTGTATCTGATGGAGTCTTTGAGACTAAATTTAATAATGCTCTATATTCTCCATGAACGTCTCCAACTATACAATGTTTCATAATTTAACTCCAAAACAATATTTATTATATTATAACATAAAAAAATGAATATTGTTTAAAGATTATCAACTATAAAAATATTTTCCAATAAGTCAATGCTATTGTAAAGGTAATTATAATCCCTGCTATATTTAAAAATATACCTCTCTTTATCATCTGTGTTGTTTTGACATGTCCTGTAGACATAGCTATAGCATTTGGAGCAGTAGCAATAGGCAACATAAAGGCATAACTAGCAGATATTGCTACAATTAGCATAAATAGCATTGGGTCAAGTCCACTTTTAATTGCAAAAGGGTAGATTATAGGAATCATAATCGAAGTTAATGCTGTATTGCTTGTCAACTCTGTAGCAAATACAACCCCTGTTCCTATAATAAACATCAAAAGAATAGGTGGAAGATAGTTGAAACTTACCAATATATTTGCTATCTCTGTGGCTAAACCTGTCTTTTGAAATGCCATAGCAATAGAGAATCCTGCCCCAAAAAGAAAGACAATAGCAAATGGAATCTTTGAAAAGTCCTCTTTCCACTCCAATAAATCAACTTTTGGTAAAAAGAGAAAGAGTCCAAAAGATAGAAGTGTAAGTTTCTCATTAATATGAATATCAAAAAGATATTTTAAAATCGGATTCATAGCTAAAATAAGAGCTAAAGAGGAGAGAATCCAAACTAATTTTTTTTGATTAACCGTTAAAGGCTTTTTGGTCATGTCAATCTTTACCAATACAAAATCCTCTTTTTTAAGACCATAAAGCAGAATCTCCCCAGCTGTTATCATCATTATGAGAGCCAACGGAAACATCATTACCGTCCATGTAGCAAATGGAATAGCCTCCAATCCATTACTCTCTATAAAATCCAATAGTATTAAATTAGGAGGTGTTCCAACAGGAGTAATAATCCCTCCAATCAACGAAGAATAAGCCACTCCCAAAAGGAGACGAAATTTATAATCTGGATTTTCAGTCAAATAGGCTGCAATAGGGATAATAAGAAGTGCTGTTGTCGTATCTGACAATATAGAACTAAGTGTTCCTGCTGTCAACATCAAAGAGTATAAAACACCTCTTGGAGTATTGGGAAAAATAGAGAGCAATTTGGTTGCTAATCTCTTATGTAATGCTGACTTTTCAGTAGCAATAGCCAATAGAAATCCACCAACAAAAAGAAAAATAGTAGTTTTAGAGTAGTTAGTAACCACATCTTTGGAGTCAACAAGCCCAAAAAGTGGAAATAAAATAATAGGAAGCATAGAGACAACTCCCATATGTAGTCCATTATTTGTCCATAGAGTTACTAAAAAAGCGATAACCCCAATAAGCCTTGATTGTATATCAGAAAAAGTTGTTAATGCCAAGAGATAAAAACCAATACCAATGGCTAAAGCTATAATAATTAAACGATACGATTCAATAAAAGATTTTAAATTGTTCATTGGGTTTCCTTATATTTTTTAATAGTTTAATTTTAACATTATTTAACTTTAAGAAATACAACTATAGAGTATTTAAAGTGAAAGTAAGAATTTTCTGCTATAAATAGAAAAAATATAAAGGAAAAAAATGAAAATTTTTTTATTAATAGTAACTATCTTTACATTAAATCTATTTGCAGATTTTAAGACAATAGATACGACTGAGTTTGAAAAGCTAAAAAAAGAGGGTATCCCTGTTATAGATATTCGTAGACCAGATGAGTGGAAATCAAGAGGGATTATTGAGGGTTCTTATAAAATAACCTTTTTTAATGCACAAGGACAACCTCTTTTAGCTGATTGGTTTTTTAAAGTAGGTCATCTAATCAAAGATAAAAAAACACCATTTATTATCTACTGTGCCCATGGAACTAGAACACACTCTCTAGGTCAAGGTCTTATGCAGATGGGTTTTGAAAATTTTTATGAGTTAAAGGGTGGTATAGAAAATGGTTGGATTAAAAAGGGTAAAAAGACAATAAAAGAGTAGACCCTTTTGTTTTTTCTCTCTTTTTAGCTAAACTATCACGTTGTTAAAATATTTTTTTAAGGTTTTAAAATCGTGAAAGTAGCATTTATAGGCGATATTGTTGGACGACCAGGGCGAGAGATGTTGCAAAAACATCTCCATAAGATACGAGCAGAATATAAGTTAGACTTGGTAATTGCCAATTATGAAAATGCTTCTCATGGTTTTGGTCTAACCCAAAAAAATTGTAAAGAACTTCTAAGTTATGGCGTAGATGTGATGACAGGTGGTAATCACTCTTGGGATAAAAAAGAGATATTTGAGTTATATAAAACAAAACCACTTATTAGACCTATTAACTATCCTGATAGTAGTCCAGGCAAAGGGTTAATTGAGATAGAGATTCACGGAACAACAGTAGCAATTATAAATGTTATGGGAAACTATACAATGCCAATGTGCGATAACCCTTTTATCAAGGTAGATAAGGTTGTAGATGAGCTAAAAAATAGAGCTATTAACCATATAATTGTAGATATACATGCAGAGGCAACAAGCGAAAAAATAGCAATGATGCATATTCTAAAAGATAGAATATCTGCATTAATAGGGACGCATACACATGTAGGAACTGATGATTTGTCTATTATTGATGGCTGTTGTTATCTCTCTGATGTAGGTCTAACAGGGTGTCGTGATGGAGTCATAGGTATGGATAAAGAGATACCTATAGGACGTTTTATGACATCTATAGGTGGTCACTATAATATCCCTAAAAAGTGTCAAACTATTTTGCAGGTAGTTATTTTTGAGCTTGATGGAGAGGGTCAAACTACGACTGCCCAAAAATTAAAAATCTATGATAATGATGAAACCATAAAATTTGAAGCTCGTATGGAGAGTTATTAATTTCAATTTATATTTTAGACCATTTTAGCTATAATTCCACTCATACTACAGGGCTTCGATAGCCTTAAAAAGGATACAACTTTGCAAGGTAAAGTTTGGAAGTTTGGCGATAACATTGATACTGATTTGATTATTGCTGCAAGATACCTCAATACGAGTGAGCCAAGTCAATTGGCTAAACATGTGATGGAAGATGCAGACCCAGAGTTTGTATCAAAGATGAGCCATGGAGATATTATTGTGGCTGGAGAAAATTTTGGTTGTGGTTCTAGTCGTGAACATGCACCCATTGCTCTAAAATCAGCAGGAGTCTCTGCAATTATTGCACCTACTTTTGCTAGAATATTTTATAGAAACGCTTTTAATATGGGATTGCCAATTTTTGAACTAAAAGAGTCTGTAGAGATTTTAGAGGGAGACACTGTAAAAGTAGATATGGAAAAGGGAGAAGTAATTAATATTACTCAAGCAAAAACCTATAAATTCTCTCCTATTCCAGAGTTTATGCAAGAGTTGGTTGATGCAGGTGGATTAATTGCATTTGCTAAAAAAGAGATAGCAGAGGAAAAGGTATAAAATTATGGGTAGAAATTATAAAATAGGTGTTATTAAAGGAGATGGTATTGGACCAGAGATTGTCGATGAGGCAATAAAAGTTTTAGATGCACTCTCGGCAAATATGGGTTTTAATATCTCTTATAAAGATATGCTTATGGGTGGTATCGCTATTGATGAGACAGGAGTACCTCTACCAGAAGAGACAATTCAAGGTGTAAAACAGTGTGATGCTGTACTTTTTGG
>JALSOO010000021.1 GCA_026986355.1 Campylobacteraceae bacterium
TATTGTGAACTTGACCCTGCTAAGACGATGGACTCTTATGAAGATGTAATATCTGTAGATAGGATTATAGAAGTTTTAAGTGATTCATTAGATGAGCATCAAGATATTGATGCTTTGACCGTGACAGCCAATGGAGAACCGACACTCTATCCATATCTTTATGAGTTAATAGATGAGATTGACAAGATAAAAGGTTCTATAAAAACACTGATATTGTCAAATGGTTCTACTATTGATAGAGAAGAGACACAAAAAGCACTGATGAGGTTTGATACGGTTAAACTCTCATTAGATTGTGCTACCTCTCGATGTCTCAAACGCTTAGACCGTGCAGACAAGAGCATTGATATTGAATCTATCAAAAAGGGTATGTTGGAGTTTAAATCAAAATTTTCCAAAGCTTTAATTATAGAGATACTTATTGTAAAAGGTATCAATGATAGTTCAGAAGAGATAGAAGAGTTAAATAGTTATCTATTACAATTAAATCCTACACGTATAGATATTGGTACAATTGATAGACCACCAGCATATAGAGTAGAACCATTAAGTTATGAAAAACTACATCAATTATCGTTAGCTTTTGATAGTTCTCTACCTATATATATCGCTTCACGAAAAAAAGTGGTAGAGAAACCATCAGCATATTCAACTCAAGAGATTTTAGAGACTCTAAAAAAGCGTCCATTGACTCAAGAAGATGTAGATGTTCTATTCGATGAGATGAGCAAAGAGAGATTAGAAATTTTAATGAAAAATAACATGATAAAAACTATAAATAGTAGTGGATATGATTTTTTTGTATTAAATCAGTAAAAAATATAAAAAACTCTTGACATATAAGATATTTTTGTCTATAATCGCACTCCACAAAAGATGTGGAGAAAATGTTCCGAATTAGCTCAGCGGTAGAGTAGGTGACTGTTAATCACTTGGTCGTAGGTTCGAATCCTACATTCGGAGCCATTTTTAAAAATTAACTTCTTATATTTTCCGAATTAGCTCAGCGGTAGAGTAGGTGACTGTTAATCACTTGGTCGTAGGTTCGAATCCTACATTCGGAGCCATTATCTAAATCTTAAATTTTTGGCACGTCAGAAACGCACCAAAACTTAATCTATATGTATTACAGAATATACCTCTGTATCAATATCTTTACGTCCATTTAAAAAATCTAATTCTAGTATAAAACAGGCTTCAACACACTCTGCACCAACTTTTTTGATAAGTGATACACCTGCTGATGCTGTACCTCCTGTTGCGATAAGGTCATCTATAAGCAATACTCTTGCATTCTCTTTTGGAAATGCATCAATATGTACTTCTACCTCATCAAATCCATACTCCAACGAATACTTTTCTGAAACAGTTGTATAGGGGAGTTTACCTTTTTTACGAATAGGTACAAAACCAATATTTAATCTATCGGCTAAAATTGAACCAAAGATAAAGCCTCTAGCATCAATACCTGCAATGTAGTCTAAATTATAACCCTTATATCGCTCTTCTAAATGATTTATAAGTGTTTTAAAGGCGTTTGGATTATTAAGCAAGGTTGTTATATCTTTAAAGATAATACCTTTTTTAGGAAAATCGGGAATATCTCGAATACTCTTCTCTATAATCTCTCTATCTTCTTTAGTTAATGTCATTTTAACTCTTTCTATTTTTTTCTGTATTATAACATAACTGTAATAAACCAATTTTAAGAGCGTTTAGATAGAATTCTTTTTTAAAACAGAGGTCATAAATTTATGGTAAAAAAAAGAGTACTCGTTAAGTTTTCAGGTGAGGCATTAGCAGGTAAAAATGGCTATGGTATTGACACTCAAATCTTACATTTTATTTCCCAAGAGATTAAACTATTGATTGATAATGGTATTGAAGTAGCTGTTGTTATTGGTGGTGGAAATATCATACGTGGTGTATCGGCTGCTGCTGATGGCGTTATTAAGAGAACCTCTGGTGATTATATGGGAATGTTAGCAACATGTATCAATGGAATTGCTTTACAAGAGGCATTTGAACATGCTGGTTTAGAAGCACGTCTACTCTCTGCTATTGATATGCAAGAGATTGGAGAGTCATTTATCGTTCGTAGAGCTAAAAGACACCTTGAAAAGGGTAGGGTAGTTGTTTTTGCAGGTGGTACGGGTAATCCCTATTTTACAACAGACACAGCAGGAACACTTAGAGCATCTGAAATTGAAGCAGAGTGTATTATAAAAGCAACCAAAGTAGATGGTGTTTATGATAAAGACCCAAATAGATTTGATGATGCTATCAAATTGCCAACCTTAACCTATGATGATGCTTTGGCTGATGATATTAAAGTAATGGACGATACATCAATTGCATTGGCAAAAGATAATAATCTACCAATTATTGTCTGTAATATGTTTGAAAAAGGTAACCTTTTGGCAATTGTAGAGGGAAATAGAGAGTTATGTTCTGTTGTTTCAGAATAGATAAATTTTTTAAATATAAAGGATAAAATAGATGAAAATAGAGAAATTAACAGCAATCGCATTAGAAAAAGTTGACTTTGATAGATATTTACTTGCTGCAGCCGTTGGTAAACGAGCTTCAGCTATTGCCAATGGAGCAACACCAATGGTTGATATGGACCCTAAAACTGAAAAATTTACTAATATTGCTTTAGTAGAGATTGCAGAAGGTAAAATTATTATTAATACTGAGGTGTAAATACTTTGGAGGCTTTATTAAAAAAAGCAGAGGGTATCACTACTATTACAGAGGCTCAAAAGCTTCTTTTTGAATATCACCCAACGTACTCTCCACTCTTTACAACAGCTTTAAATTTAGCAAAAGAGGCACACTCTAAACAGAGACGTAAATCTGGAGAACCCTATATTATACATCCTATTTTAGTGGCAACTATTACGGCATTAATCTCTAATGATGAGACTATGATTATCTCGGCACTTTTGCATGATGTAGTAGAGGATACAGAGTATACTATCGAAGAGATTGGTGAGATTTTTGGAGATGATATAGCTTTTTTAGTAGAGGGTTTAACCAAGATTGAAATTATACGAGATGTTGAGTTAATTCCATCTTCATCAAGCAAAAAGCTAATAACTTCAGCCTTAACATTTAGAAAGATGTTGCTCTCCTCTATCAAAGATGTACGAGTTTTAGTCGTTAAACTATGTGATAGACTTCACAATATGACAACACTTGGTTCATTATCCAAAGAGAAACAGTTGCGTATCTCTGAAGAGACAATGGTTGTATATGCTCCTATTGCCCATCGTTTGGGTATCTCACAAATGAAAAACCGTTTAGAGGATTTAAGCTTCTACTATATCTATCCTGATGCCTATAGAATGATTGATTCATATATACAAGAGAACAGTCAAAATCTTCATCTGAAATTAAATAGATTTGTTAGAGATATTGATAATCTAATGAAAGATAATGGTTTTAAAGAGGAGGAGTTTGAAGTTTTTGGTAGAGTTAAACACTACTACTCTATGTATCAGAAGATGCAACGAAAAGGGATTGGAATTGATGAAGTTTTAGATTTGATTGCTATTCGTATTTTAGTAAATGATGATATTGATTGTTATAAGGTTTTAGGTGCTTTACATCTTAACTATAAACCTATTATATCACGATTCAAAGATTATATCACTCTTCCAAAAGAGAATGGATATAGTACTATTCATACAACTCTTTTTAATGATAATGGGATTGTAGAGGTTCAGATTAGAACGTTTGAGATGCACAAAACAGCAGAGTATGGTATCGCTGCACACTGGATATATAAAGATGGTGGTAGAAGTAGCGATAACAAAGTCAATTTAGAGTGGTTAGAGGGGTTACAGTATCAAAATGACTCTATTGAAGAGTTTTACTCTCTAGCTAAAGGAGATCTATTTACCGATGATATATCGGTACTCTCTCCTAATGGAGATTACTATACTTTGCCACGTGGTTCAGTAGCATTAGATTTTGCTTATGCTGTACATACTGATATTGGAGACAAAGCTGTATCTGCTTTAGTCAATAAGATAAGTGCTTCTCTTTTGACAACATTAAAAAATGGAGATATAGTCAATATTATAACCAATGATAATGCAAAAGTTAGATGTTCATGGTTTGACTCTGTCAAAACATCAAGAGCCAAAGAGGGGATTAGAAGTGCATGTAATGCCAAATTAAAAGAGTGCAACCATATATCAGCTATTAATATTTTGACAGCTTTAACAGGAGTAGATAGAGAGATTGTTGTAGAGTTATTCAATAGATGTGAGCTAAAAGAGAACGCCTATAAATTAACCTCTGATATGAATATCTATAAAGATGTTTTGGATAAATTTATTGAAAAAAAATCAGATTTGCTTGATAATTTTACCTATCCTATTGAGAGTATAGATGAAAATTTTAGATTTTTTTCTAATGAGAAGATAGAAAAAGTAGAGTTTGACTACTGTTGCCACCCTAAAATGGGCGATGATATTATTGCGTTTATAGAAGATGATAAAGTAGTCATTCATCATAAGTTTTGTCAAGAGGCATATAAACTTATGATAGCACATAAACCAATGGTTTTTGTAACATGGGTCAATGATAAAACAGCACGTTATAGATTGATTATCTCTCTACAGAATAGACCTGGGGTATTGGCTGAACTACTCTATAAACTTGCAACTTTAGATTTAAATGTTGTAAGTATAGAGCTTGGTATTAGAAGTAGTGAGAGTGCAGAATTTTGTAAACTTGAAGTAGAGACCAAAGAGCAAAATTCTAAAAAACTTCAAGAGAAACTTAGTAAAAAATTGAAACTCATTGAGATGATTTCATTGAATGATGCGTATAAAAAATAGATAGAGGGAAAAATGTCAAAAGAGAAAATAGAGATAGCACTAGATGAGATTCGTAGAGGGTGTGCTGAAATTATTGATATGGAGCGTATCCAAAAGCTTGTAACAGATTTTTATGAAACAGGAGAAAACTATACCGTAAAAGCAGGATTTGACCCAACAGGAGCAGACCTTCATGTAGGACATACTGTTTTGATGCAGAAGTTAAAGGTATTTCAAAATCATGGTGCTAGAGTCCAACTTTTAGTTGGGGATTTTACAGCAACTATTGGAGACCCAACAGG
>JALSOO010000022.1 GCA_026986355.1 Campylobacteraceae bacterium
TTTAATTACCTTTTTTTAATTTTATCAATAGTTGTTTTATATCACTCTCTATCATCTCTTCGGGCATTGCTCCCTCATAGTGAGTAAAGTACTTTCCCTTGAAAAATAGAATCATAAGTGGCATAGGGAAATCTCTATCTAAACGTAGTCTAGGAGTAATCATATTGGCAAACTTTAAATTCTCTTTTTGATTTGTTGAGATAAAAAAGAGTGCTTTTTGAGCATTGATAAACTTTTGGAACTCTTTACTTTTGATATTATCATGTACTAATCCACCGATAATAAATAACTCTTCTTTAAATCTCTTTTGTAGGTTACTTAGATGAGGTATTTGACCTCTACAGGGAGGACACCAAGTAGAAAAGAGTACAACCATTACAATCGGTTGCTCTATATTTGAAAAGGTATAAATATCATCTTTCATTGTTACCTTAGAGGTATGATTTTTCAAATCTTCAAAGATAAAATTGTACTCTTTTATAGGAACTTTTTTAATTTTTTTAACTACTTCTGATTTTTCTGGTTTAATCTCTCTTATGGGTTCTGTACTGTTCTTATGTATAAACTCTTGTGGGGCAGATATAGTCAGTAAATTTCTATTATTGTTAGAAATATCATCACAAGCCGTAAATAGAAGTATAGGTATTAAAAGTAGATAAATATTTTTCATGTCTAAATATAGTCTTTTTATAAGTAAATTTTGGAGATTATATCAAAAAAAAGAGAAAGTACAAAATTTATGGATAAACAACAATTTAGAAAGCACTGTTTGGAGCTATTGAGAGCTAAAAATAGGGTAAATCATTATCTTTTGGATAAATTGGTAGAAAAACAGCTTTTAGAATTAATAAAATATCGAGATGCCAAGGTTATAATGCTTTATATTCCTTTGAAAATAGAGATTAATATTTATGGTTTAATAACACGGTTACGAAAAGAGAAAAAGACTCTTTTGGTTCCATTTATGGAAGGTAAAAGCTTTAGATTGGTAAAATACAGATTGCCTTTAAGAAAAAAAAAATTTGGTGTAAAAGAGCCTAATAATTCAAACAGATATACTAAAAAGATAGATTTAGCAATAGTCCCTATACTTGGGACAGACAGCACATTAAGACGCGTAGGATTTGGTAAAGGATTCTATGATAGATTTTTTGAAAAAAATAGTAAAAACATCAATGAAATTATATTTGTTGGACGAGAGTATTGTGTAAGTTCTGAAGTTATAACTCAGAGCCATGATATTAAGGGAGATGGATATTTTACACCTAAAAATAGTTTTTTAAAAGAAAACCAAGGATTTAGGCTCCTTAAATAGGAGAAGAATATGATAGAAAACGGATTAATATACATTGTTTTTATGTTTTTAGGGGTAGGTTTGACTTATCTCTTTATGCGTAATGAAAATAGTAAGCAATTTAAGCATTTAGAAGCTGAAGCCAAAGCTAAAGCCTCTGCTATCGAGTATGAAGCAGAGCATATTTTGCATGAAGCTGAGCTAACAATTAAGCAGAAAGAGGTTCTTTTGGATAAACAGTTTCAAGATAAAGTCTTGGAAGTAACAAAAGAGAAGACAGAGTTGGAGTTAGAGCATAAGGCTTTACGAAAAAAAGAGAAAGAGTTATTTAAGAGTAAAAAAAATATTGAGAAGCAGAAGAGTTACTTAAATCTCTTAGAAGAGGAGAAAAAGTCAGAAATAGAGTCGGTTATCTCACTTCTATCTAATGTAGCAGGTTTAACCAAAGAGGAGGCAAAAGAGCATCTCTTAGAACAGGTTTTAGAAGAGTCTAAAATGGATATAGCTCTTAGTGTCAGAAAACAGGAGAAGATAGCAGAAGAAGAGGCAAACAAAAGAGCCAATTATATACTTTCACAAGCTGTTACACGTTATGCAGGTGAGTTTGCAGGAGAGAGACTTATCAATATTGTTAATCTACCAAGTGATGAACATAAAGGGCGTATTATTGGTAAAGAGGGACGAAATATTAAGAGTCTTGAACAGCTATTAGGTGTCGATATTATTATTGATGAGACACCAGGTGTTATTATTGTTTCTAATTTTAATCTATATAGACGTGCTATTGCTACTAAAACGATTAAGCTTCTCATTAAAGATGGACGAATCCACCCTGGACGAATTGAACAGACTTATAAGAAAGTAAAAAATGAGTTTGAACAAAAAATCTTGGAAGATGGAAAGAACATTGTAATTGAACTAGGGCTTTTACCAATGGATAAGGAGCTAATGAGATTAATAGGACGTATGCGATACCGTGCTAGTTATGGGCAAAATGCCTTGGCTCATACACTTGAAGTAGCCAAATTGGCATCTGTAATGGCAGTAGAGATGGGTGGAGATGAGAAACTAGCTTTACGTGCAGGATTGTTACATGATATTGGAAAAGCATTAACTCAAGAGCATGGAGGAAATCATGTCGATTTGGGAGTTGAAGTCTGTAGACGACACAATGAACATCCAACAGTCATAAATGCAATCTATGCTCATCATGGGCATGAAGAGCCAGATGGTGTTGAGTCAGCTGCTGTTTGTGCTGCTGATGTATTGAGTGCTACACGACCAGGGGCTAGACGAGATGTTCTTGAAAGTTTTGTGAAACGTGTCAAAGATATTGAGAAGATTGCTCTATCTAAAAAAGGTGTTATTGACGCTTTTGCTATCAATGCAGGTCGAGAGATTCGTGTTTTTGTTGATGCAGGAAAGATTGATGATGCAAATGTCTATCTATTGTCTAAAGAGATTGCAAAAGAGATAGAAAAAAAGGTACAATATCCTGGCGAAATTAAAGTTAATGTAATTCGCGAAAAGAGAGAAATCCAATACGCAAGGTAGAATAAGTTGTTTACAAATGGTAATAGAATCAAAGCTCATATGAGAATGGAAGAGCGTTATGAGACGTTGAGTTTAATCTTTAAAGATGATGCAGAACTATCCAAAGAGGTAACAGATGCAATAGATGAGGTAAAGTTAGAGACAGGAATGACTCCATTTATTTTTGAAAAGGTATCCAAAGATAGACCTGATATACATGGAGTTATTGTTGAGTTTCATGATGATATACATAGAGTAGGTGGAGGTTTTTTTACAAAACTTCTTGATAGATTAGATATTGATAAATGTGAGGCAGATATATGAAAAAGATACTATTAACAGCTTTAGCACTATTGTTTGTGCTATTTACAGGGTGTAATGCAAAAGATAGCAATGTTACAGCTCCAGAGGTAAAAAAAGCTATTAGTTCGGATACAAATAAAAAAGAGACCTTGGTAACCATAAAAACTAATCAAGGTGATATTGTTCTAAAGATGTTTCCAAAGGTAGCTCCATTGGCTGTTGAAAACTTTGTGACTCATGCAAAAGAGGGTTATTTTGATGGATTAATCTTTCATAGAGTTATCAAAGATTTTATGATTCAAGGTGGAGACCCAACAGGTACAGGTAGAGGTGGAGAATCTATTTGGAAAAAAGAGTTTGTAAATGAGTATGCTCCAAATGTTGTTTTTGATAGACCATTTCTATTGGCAATGGCAAATCATGGACCAAATACAAATGGTAGTCAATTTTTTATAACAACAAAAGCAACACCTTTTTTAAATGGAGGATATACAATTTTTGGAGAAGTAGTTTCTGGTCAAGATGTAGTAAGAAAGATTGAGCATACCAAAACAGCAAAAGCTGATAGACCTGTGGTTGAGCAGAAGATGCTCAAAGTGACTGTCAAGAATTAATGCAGAAAGTAGATTTAAATCGCTTACGCCAAGAGCGTTTAAAATGTCTTGATTGGAAAAATATAAAGATATATTGGGAGGCTATATTGGCTCTTCCCATTATAGATGATGTAGAGGTTAAACTAGGCGATACAATAGAGATAGAAGCCAAATCTTTAACTTCTAAAGATGAAAAATATATCTATGATACAGCGAAACTTATACAACCTTGGAGAAAAGGTCCTTTTCAGCTATCCCAAACTTTTATAGATACAGAGTGGAGAAGTAATATAAAATATAATATATTGAGACCACACTTTAATTTAACAGATAAAATAGTTGGCGATATAGGTTGTAATAATGGTTACTATCTCTTTAGAATGATGGAGGATAATCCCAAAAGATTAATAGGTTTTGACCCTTCTGCTATTACTTTTTGTCAATTTAAATTTTTAGACCATTTTATTAAAAGTGAGATTACTTATGAGCTTTTAGGTGTAGAGCATGTAGAGTTTTATGAGCATAAATTTGATATACTCTTCTGTTTGGGTGTACTCTATCATCGAGCCGACCCTATTGGTATGTTAAAGTCTCTCTTTAGAGGCTTAAATGAGGGAGGAGAACTTATATTGGATACATTTATGATTGATGGAGATGATGAGATATGTTTAACTCCACGAGACCGTTACTCTAAAATGAGAAATATCTATTTTATTCCTACTATATCAGCTCTAAAAAATTGGTGCTATAGAGCAGGGTTTAATGATGTTGAAGTGTTAGATATAGTTAAAACTAAAACTTCAGAACAGCGTAAAACAGAGTGGATTAATACACACTCCTTAGATGACTTCTTGGATAAAAATGACCAAAATAGAACGGTAGAAGGCTATCCTGCACCTAAAAGAGTCTATATTAAGGCTAAAAAGCTAAAGAAAATAGACTAAATGTGAAATTTATCTTCAAATGAGTTAAAAATAAGGTATAATTAAACTAATATAAGTTACTTCAAATAACTTTAAAAAAATATAATTAAAAGTATTAAAAAAATATCTTATTTGTAAATAAGTGTTATTTGGATATAACTTTTTACTATATCAAAAATTAGGATAATAATGAGAATATTAACCATTGGTTTTGATGATGAGTTTATAAAAGAGCTAGAGATTGAACTTGAAAAATATTTCATCTGCATTGTTGATAGTGCAAGAGATTTATATGATGCAACCAACTTTACAGACTTTAGACATTATGAACTTATCATTATCGTAGATGAAGGAGAACGCTATACCTTAGAAAAGTACAGCAATGAGGTAAAGAAAAAGAAGAGAGAGACAAAAAT
>JALSOO010000023.1 GCA_026986355.1 Campylobacteraceae bacterium
CACTCATTCGGTATGAAATATGGTGCCATGCACCTTTGACGTCTGTAAATCTAAAATCTACAAACTCAACTTCATTCTCTTCACAAAATGTAAAAAACTCTTCTACACCGTTTACAAATTTACCCATGTGGTATCTCCTAAAAGTTTAAGTTGTAATGATTGTATCAAATCTTTTTATAAAACTGTTACGATTAATGTCTAAAAAGTAATCATTTTAGCTTGACGTTGTTCAAAAGTAACAGCTTTTGTATAACCTATTTTTTTAGCTAATGTTATAACTTCATCATATCTAAAGCCTATCTGTCCAATAGCGTGAGCATCAGATGAAAAGGTAATAGGTATATCTAACTCATATGCCATCTCCAATAGAAGAGGAGAGGGGTATATCTCTTTAATTGGTTTTCTTAATCCTGCAGAGTTAAGTTCTATAACCATATTTGATTTTTTTATCGCTTTTAGTGCATTTTCTGCAATAAGACGTATATCTCTTTTTGGCATAAATTTAAATATTTTTATTAAGTCTAAATGACCTACTATATCAAAATATCCTGTTTTTGCCATCGCTTCTATATTATCAAAATACTCTTGCCAAATTTGGTCTATATCTCTATTCTTATACTCATTTTTATAGTCTGGGTGGTCAAAACCCCACTCTCCAAGGAAATGAACAGAGCCTATAAGATAATCAACTTTTGAATTAATAACACGTTGGTCTATATATCCTTTGAGATAATCGACCTCATATCCCAATAGAATTTGAATACTATTTTTATATTTATCTCTTAAGCTTATTACATCTTTTTCATAGGCACTCATCTCATCAAAATTGAGACGATAGTAGGAGTCAAAATTCATAGGGGCATGTTCTGAAAAGCCGTATATATCTACTCCTAGCTCTATGGCTCGTTTTATATAGGAGTCCATAGAGCCTTTTGCATGGTTACATCGTGTTGTGTGGTTGTGTAAATCTATTCTCATTTCAAAACTTTAGCATAAAATATATAGTTTAACTATATTTTTTATAAATATCTCTCATCAATTTTAAATTTATCAAATTTTCTAAGTTTATTATGTACAATAAAGCTTCTTAATCTTTTTGTGTACTTCTTTCCTAGCTCACAATAGTTGATTAAATATTGCACTAAAATAAGTGGATTGTTTGTAATGTTTCTTTTTCTTCTAAAGCTTTTATACGCTCCTCGACCTATTGTTACAAAATAGTCATCTACAGCATCGCTAAGTGATTTATATTTTTTAACATAGATATGTTTACCTTTTCGTGTACCTTTGGTTCTCATTCTTGGTTCATTTTTATCATATGACCACATACCAAAGATATTGTTACCTTTTTTAAAGAACCTAGACTCTCCCCATGCAGATTCAATTGCTGCTTGAGCCAATACAATACTTACAGGGTGAGTTTTTAATCTATTTGCTAATTTATTAATATCTTCAGTTCGATATTTTTTGAATAAATCAGATATAAATTTTGTATCATCAACTGTCCACTCTTCTTTTGAAGTTGCACGTAGAGATAACACACGCTCTCTTTTTAATTTTAGTTTCTCTTTTGAGATTAAAATAGCAGGAAGAATCATATGAAAGAACTTCTGCTTTTTCTCTGAAACTTCCAATTTTTTTAACGATATGGTATTTGTATAGTTAATTGGTTTAATTCTTTTATTAGTAAAGATTTCAATATCGCTTGGCTTTTTAATCTTTTTATTGACAACAGTAACTTTAGTACTTGGTTGTATAATCTTTTTCTTTTCTACAGGTGTCGTATATTCTACAGTATCAACATCATATTTTTCAATATTTGCCTCGACTGATTCTAAATATGCATCATCAAAAGCAAAAACAGCTAAAGTTGAGATGAAAAATATTAAAAAATGTTTTTTCATGTTGTATGTATCCTTTTGGAAAAAATTTCGGAATTATAGCTGTAATAAATTATATAAACCTTAAAATGATATTTTTTATATAAAATATTTTTTTTGAAATAATGATATTGTGGCTTTTGAATAGATTTTATTTTTTTTAGAAAATTTTTTATAAAAAATCAAAAAACTCTTCACTAATCTAATTATAAATAATATTTATAGTTATTTTTAATATATTTTTATCCTTTAAACTCTATATAAAATACTTACATTATATATACACTGATAATTTACACAATTAATTTAACTAAATTTCTATATAAAACAGATATATCTCCTAATAAAATATTTTTTGTTGATTTAGAGGTTTTCTTATGAAAATAGTGTTAATCTGATGGTCTATTTTATAAGAAAAAGCTCAAAGAACAAGAAGAGATAACTATATTTATTTTTTTTTGATATACTTACAAGCATAAAAAATAAATAATTAGGAGAGTGTTATGGCACTATTTGATGATGTAAAAGAAGTTGTGGTTGAGCAATTAAATGTAAGCCCAGAAGAGGTAAAAGAGGATTCAAAGTTTGTAGAAGATTTAGGGGCAGATAGTTTAGATGTGGTTGAACTTGTAATGGCACTTGAAGAGAAATTTGATATTGAAATTCCAGATGAAGACGCTGAAAAAATTGCAAATGTTTCAGATGCAATTAAATTCATAGAAAATATTCAAGCATAGTCTTTAAGCCTCTCATTAGAGAGGGTTATTAAACTATATATGAAATCATTAACAATATAAAAAATGGTTTGATGTATATCTTAAAAAGAGCATAGGAGATAGAATTGAAAAGAGTAGTAGTTACTGGCTTAGGAATGATTAACAGTGTTGGACAGGATAAAGAGAGTTCATTCTCTGCCATATTAAATGGAGAATGTGGAATTAAAAAGATAGAACTTTTTGATGCTGAAAAATTTTCTGTAAAAATTGCAGGAGAGATTGTTGGTTTTGATGCAAGTACAGTAATGGATGGCAAAGAGGTTAAAAAAGCAGATAGATTTATTCATCTTGGAATCAAAGCTACGCAAGAGGCGATGGCTGATGCTGATTTTGGAGATGATATAGATATGGAGCGTTTTGGTATCTCTTCTGCATCTGGTATTGGTGGATTACCAAATATTGAAAAGAACTCTATTCTTTGCGACAAAAGAGGACCTAGAAGAATCTCTCCTTTCTTTATTCCCTCCTCTTTAGTCAATATGTTGGGTGGATTTATCTCTATAGAACATGGTATTAAAGGACCAAATCTATCGTCTGTTACGGCTTGTGCAGCAGGAACACATGCTATTGCAGAGGCAACTAAAACTATTATGCTTGACGGTGCAGATAGAATGTTGGTTGTTGGTGCAGAGTCAGCAATTTGTGGTGCTGGTATTGGTGGTTTTGCTGCTATGAAAGCTTTGAGTACCAATAATGATAATCCAAAAGAGTCATCAAGACCATTTGATGCTAATAGAAATGGTTTTGTCATGGGAGAGGGTGCAGGAGCTCTTGTTTTAGAAGATTACGATTTAGCAGTAGCTCGTGGTGCAAAAATATATGGTGAAGTGATAGGGTTTGGAGAGAGTGGAGATGCGAACCATATTACAACTCCAGTAGTAGATGGACCTCTTCGTGCAATGAAATCTGCTATGAGAATGGCGAAAAATCCAAAAGTAGATTATATCAATGCACATGGTACATCAACTCCTGCTAATGATAAAAATGAGACGGAAGCAGTAAAAGCACTATTTGGTGATAGAGATAGTTGTCCTCCTGTAAGTTCAATAAAAGGTCAAATTGGACATTGTCTAGGTGCAGCAGGTGCTATTGAGGCTATTGTCTCTCTAATGGCAATGCGTGATGGAAAACTTCCTCCAACAATCAACTATACAACTCCTGATGAGAATTGTGACCTAGATTATGTAACAGATGGTGTTAGAGATGCAGACTTAAATGTAGTTATGAGTAACTCATTTGGTTTTGGTGGAACAAATGGAGTTGTAATCTTCAAAAAGATATAAGGATTTTGCTATGGCAACCTATTTAGAGTTTGAAAAAAAGATAGAACAGATACAACAAGATATAGATTCAGCTCGTGCAAAAAATGATGAATATGCTTTAGAGAGTTTTGAAAAAGATTTAGAGAAAGAGGTTTTAAAAACTATGAAATCTCTTAGTGATTATCAAAAACTACAATTAGCACGTCACCCAGATAGACCCTATGCTTTGGATTATATCCGTTTTATTATGGACGATGCTTATGAGATTCATGGAGATAGAGCCTTTCGTGATGACCCTGCAATTTTATGTTATATGGGCTATATTGATGGTCAAAAGACAATGGTTATTGGCGAACAGAAAGGTCGAGGTACAAAACATAAGCTCAAACGAAACTTTGGAATGCCAAATCCAGAGGGGTATAGAAAAGCTCTACGAGCTGTCAAACTTGCAGAGAAGTTTAATATCCCAGTACTTATGCTTATAGACACCCCAGGTGCTTACCCAGGTCTTGGTGCAGAGGAGCGTGGACAGAGTGAAGCGATTGCTAAAAATCTTTTTGAGTTTACAAATATAAAAGTACCTATGATTTCTGTAGTTATTGGAGAGGGTGGTTCAGGTGGAGCATTAGCTATTGGTGTATCTGACAAATTAGCAATGATGCGTTATTCTGTATTTGCTGTTATCTCTCCAGAGGGTTGTGCAGCTATTCTTTGGAATGACCCTAAAAAGGTAGAACAGGCAGCCAAAGCACTCAAGATTACACCAGATGATTTACTTGAACATGGATTAGTTGATGATGTTTTAGATGAGCCATTGATTGGTGCGCATAGAGATAAAAAAGTAGCAGCCGAAGTTGTAAAAAAATATTTTTTAGAAAATGTTTCAGCTCTAAAAGAGTTAACTATTGATGAGATGCTAGAGAAACGGTATCAACACTTAACATCAGTTGGTGCATTTAGTGAAGAGAGTAGTTAGATAAGAGTTTTACTCTTATCTACTTTGAGGGTTTTTAGTTAACCCTCTTCTAATTTACAACCACCAAATTCTTAATTTTTTTCCTTTTATCTTTCCATTTTTTAATCCATTAAATGCTTTGCTTATAACAGATTTATCAATAGCCACATAAGAGTGTGTAGCATAAACATTGATTTTACCTATAAGTCTATTTTCTATCCCTATATCTTTGCATAGTGTTCCTAAAATATCTCCTGCACGGATTTTCTTCTTTTTTCCTCCATCTATACATAGTGTAGCTACCGAACTTTGAAGATAGAAGTTTTTATTTGGACGTAACTCATTTATAGTTTTAGCTTTTAATTGTGGTTGTATCTCGGATAGTTTAGTTAGCCCATACTCATCACATAGAGATATTGCTACTCCACTCTTGTTGGCTCTAGCTGTTCTACCTATACGGTGAGTATAATCTTCGCTCTTCATTGGTATATCATAGTTGATAACAATATCTACATCTTTTATATCTAATCCTCGTGATGCCAAATCAGTAGCTACCAAGATAGGAAGAGAGCCATTTGCAAATTGAAGCAACATCTCTTGACGCTCATACTGCTCCAAGTCTCCATTTAGGGTAGCAACATCAAATCCCTTTTTATTTAGTATGCTAGAGACCTCAACTGTTTTAGCTTTGGTATTACAAAATATAATAGCTAAAGAGGGTTGAAAGTGTTGTAGTGTTATAACAAGTGCTTTATCTTTCTCGTCAACAGAGTAGACGTACTCATCTACATCAATTTTCTCTTGTTTACTCTCTATCTTAATTTCTATAGGATTTTTTAAAATTATTTTGGTTAACTTGTCAATATTGTCAGGGTAGGTTGCCGAAAAGAGTAGACTCTGTCGCTCTTTTGGAAGGTTAGAGACAAGTTTTAAAATATCATCAGCAAAACCCATATCGAGCATTCTATCTGCTTCATCTAAAATAAGGGTTTTGATTTTATCTAAATGAATTGTCTGCCTAGAGAAGTGGTCAAGTAGCCTACCTGGTGTGCCTATAAGAATATCTGCACCTTTTTCCAATGAGGCAACCTGTTTGGTCAATGATGTTCCTCCATAGAGTGTAACGATTTTAACATCTTTTTTATACTGTGCCAATCTCCTGCACTCCATAGCAATCTGTTCAGAGAGTTCTCTAGTAGGGGCAATAATCAGTGCTTGTGGAAAATACTCCTCTTTATCAAGCTTTAAAATAAGGGGCAAGGCAAATGCCAATGTTTTACCCGAACCTGTTTTTGCTTTGGCAACAACATCTTTCCCCTTAATAATAAGAGGTATACCTCTTTCTTGAATGGGGGTAGGGTGTATGTATCCTAAGTTTGTTAAATTTGTCAATACTTTTGAGGGTAGAGATAACTCTTTAAATGTAATCATAGTTTAAGTTCTATACTCTGCATTAATTTTTACATACTCATACGATAAGTCACACCCATAAGAGGTATAGTTCCCTTCTCCTAAACCAAGGTCACATGTTACTTTGAAACTACTATTTTTCATAATTTTATAGGCTTTATCTTCACGCTCTTTGTCTAGTTCTCTCTGTTCATCAGAGTAGATGAGTAGATTATCATAATAGATTGTTAATCTCTTCTCATCACACTCAATGCCACTTGCACCAATTGTTGATGCTATTCGTCCCCAGTTTGGGTCTTCGCCAAATAGAGCTGTCTTGACCAAGAGAGAGTTAGATAGAGCCATAGAGGCTTTTCGTGCCTCTTCATTGCTTTTTGCACCTTTTACCTCAAATACTACAACTTTATTTGAACCCTCTCCATCTTTTAGAATCATCATTGCTAGTTCAAAGGTTATCTTGTTTAGTGCTTCTCTAAATGCCTCTTTGTTGTATGCTCCTGATACTTTGTTGGCTAAAAGCATAATAGTATCATTAGTAGAGGTATCTCCATCTACAGAGATACGATTAAATGAACCCTCGGTAGCTTCGCTTAATAGCTCTTCCATATCATCTTTTGGAATATCTGCATCTGTGATTATAAAGCATAGCATTGTCGCCATAGCAGGGTTAATCATACCTGCACCTTTGCAGATTGCACCTATATTAAATGACTCTCCACTATCAAGTTCAACTCTGAAACATAACTCTTTTTTAAACTTATCAGTAGTCATAATTGAACGAGCTGTTTTATCGGAGTTTTTAGCATTATAATCAAACTTATCAAATGCAGAGGTAATCTTCTCTTGATTTAGACGATAGCCAATGACTCCTGTTGAGGACATAATAGGGTTTTCTAAAGTATGAAATCTATCCAATTTCTCAAAAATAGCTTCAATATCTTTAACTCCTTGCTCTCCTGTCATAGCATTGGCATTTTTGGAGTTTATTAATATAAAATTAGTTTTAAAATCTTTTGGATATTTCTGATAATGTTTTATAGGTGATGCTTGAAATTTATTGGTTGTAAATCGTGATGAAACATCACATAAGGTATGAGAACGTATAAATGCTACATCTCCATCATTGGAATCTGTTTTCATTCCTACATTAACACCATCGCTGTAAAAGCCTTGAACATTGTCCAGACCACCTTTTAGTGAAAATAGATTAAACATTAATATGTTCCTTTATAAATAGTTAAAAAAGTAGAAAAGAGAGAGAACCCTTTATGGTATAAAGGGGTTTTAGAAGGGATTATGCTTCTGTTTGAGCTGTCGCTTGTGCTGCTTTTTTCTTCATTGTTCTAAGAGTTGACGCTGCTACTTTAATCTTCTTGGTTGTTCCATCTTCTAATGTAATTTTTACAGAACGTAGATTTGGTAGTTGTCTTCTTTTTGTCTTGTTGTTTGCATGAGATACATTGTTTCCAACCAATGGACCTTTTCCTGTTACATCACATCTTCTTGCCATAGTAATACCTTTGTAATAATTTTCATTATTTAATATAGTGTGTTTTCAGAGTAGTAAAGATATACTCTAAAAAAAGTTTCGCAATTATAGGGGAAAAATACTTAATAGTAACCCAAATAGACTAGATATTGCTTCTATTTACATCTCTATTTATAGTTTTTTTTGTATTATTTATATCCTCTTTTATAACTTTTTTCTCTTTTGTCTTTGCTTTCTCTTTGGCTTCTACTTTTTTTGTAACAGCTGTTACGCTATCTTTTACAGCTTTTATATTAATAGTTTTTCTTCTATCTTGTGGTTGTTGGTATAGATTTTGTTGCATCGCTTTTAATGCACGGTTAATCTCTATTAGTCCATAGGTTTCATTACACTGTTTATCATAAATAGATAAATCTCTTTTAACAGCATTAATAGGATACTCTTTTATTGACTCTTTCTCTCTGTTTAGTATCTTTTTAGCATATCGTTCTCTTGTAATCTCAACACCTCTTTGAATCTCTGGAGAGAGAGCTTTTTGGTACTCTTCTTGATTTTTCTCTGTATCTTTTTGATTTCCAGATAACATTAGTTTTGCCGTATTGCTAATGTACTGAATCCCAAATAGAGTACTTATGGTATCAAACATATTGATATATAGATTTTGTTGAGTTGGACTATTTTTGGCTATATTTTTAGTAGAGTTTAGGTAGTTTCGACACTGAATATCAGATTTTAAGAGATACTCATTAATATAGCTATTGCGTTGAACTCTACTACTCTTTTCATTAAATTCATTTATAAAAGAGGCACTATTAGTTCTAAATATTAATGCTCTACTATTGTAGTCTGTTTGGCTATTTAAGTTGTTTTGTAAGAGAGAGCCATTATTTGGACAACCCCCTGTTAAAAGTAGTGTTAATAGAGCTATTGATATTGTTGAGATTCCTTTGTTCATACCTTCTTCCTTTGTTCATTATTAAAATAATTATACTTTATTATTAATATGAATAGAATTAGAATGAATAATAGTTTATCTATCTATTTCTTTAATGCCTCTGCAATTAACTCCAAGGGATTTTTGAAGATAGTCTCTACCTCTGCACTATTTAGTGCTTCGCTTAACTGCACACGACACGCTGAACACTCGGCACTTACATAGTGTGCTTTTGTCTCTTTTATCATTACTGCTTTTGGTTTTCCTGCTAACTCGGCAAAATGGAATTTTTCTGTCTGCATGGTGACCCCACCAAATCCACAACATCTATCAGAATCACTCATCTCTACCATTGGGTAGTTAGGGGCTAATAAATTTCTTGGTTGTTTGTAGATATTTTGAACCTTTTTAGCGTGGCATGGGTCATGATATGTTACAGATGTATCAAATTTACCTCTACTCTTTAAAATCTCTTGAAGTTCTGTATTGTCATCTAACCATTGGGTTGCCATAAATATCTTTTTAGCTACTTTTTTAGCTCTAGCTTCCCACTCTGGCATATTATGATTTTTAAAGAAAACTTGCCAATCATGTTTTACCATAGCTGAACAGGTAGCTTCTGGTATAAGCATTGCATCACACTCGTCCATAAAGCTCTCAAAATACTCTATATTTGCCTTTGTCATACGCTCAACAGAGTCAACAGCACCTGTAAAGTAGGCAGGAGCACCACAACATAGTTGCTCTTTTGGGATAAAAATATCTATATTTAGCTCTTTTAAAATCTCAACAAGACTCTCTCCTATCCCTAGATAGTTATAGTTTGCCAAACAGCCAATAAAGAGTGCCACACGTATATTTGGTTTCTCCTGTTTTGGAGCTAAAATCTCTTCAGGGTAAGAGTTTAAAAAGCTTATTTTAGAGATAGAGGGTAGTAGTCTACCTTTCTTAACCATAGGAAATGAGAATTTAGCTCTTAATCCTCGACCTTTTTTATCTTCTGCCAAGGCACATGTCTTGAACATAAAACCAAACTTCATAACTATATCCATCACTTTTCGATGCTCTAGTAGATAGAAGATTACTTTTTTAAACCATGCAATACCAAATTTATCTGCAATATCAGCTCTTACCTCCTCTATAACCATATCTGTTGGTAGAGAGTTGGGGCATACATCTACACAGTTGGTACATAAAAAACAGCTCTCAAAGATATTTTTGGCATCTTTATCAAGCTCTAAATTACCCTGTTGATATTGACCCAGTAGCTCAATAAAACCACGTGGAGAGGTGACCTCATCTGAATTTACTTGATGTATGGTACAGACGGGAATACACTTTCCACACTTTACACAATCATCTAATGTCTCTTGGAAATTAAATATATCTTCTATTTTTTTTGTCATATTTTTTCTCGTAGGGTGTAGTCCCCGACTACACCATTAAATTTTATTTTTATTTTTTTTATATTTTGGTTTTATGGTGTAGTCGGGGACTACACCCTACAGATTTTAAACTGTTTTAGAGAATGTCTTTTTGCTTTTGGCATATTTTTTCATATATGCATCAAATGGCATGGCTATATTTCGGATAAGTAGTGTTCCTGTAGTACTTACAGAGATTTTACTATCTTCTATGGTTATTAGCTCTGCCTCTTCAAACTCTTTTAGTGCTTCAAGTGCATCAGAGAAATATTCATCAAATTTTATAGAGTGTTCTTGCTCTACTCTACGCATATCAATAGAGAAGTTTGCCATTAGCTCCATAATAACAGCTTTTCGTAAAAAGTCATCATCATTTAGCTCTACACCTCTCTCAAAGGGTAATCTTCCTGCGTCTAGTGCCTCTTCATATCGTTTCATATCTTTGGTATTTTGAGCATAATATCTGCTACCTTCGCCGATACTTGTCAATCCAATACCTACTAGGTTTGCTCCACCTTTTGTGGTGTAACCTTGGAAGTTTCTATGCAGTTCGCCTTTTTCTATTGCTCCAAATAGCTCATCTTTTGGTTTAGCAAAATGGTCCATTCCAACCATCTTATATCCATGTTTTTCAAAAAAGTCAATGGTATATCTAAAAATTTGCAACTTAACCTCTGGGCTAGGTAGCGTTGTCTCATCAAATTTACGCATAGTTTTCATAAGCCAAGGTACATGTGCATAGTTAAATACAGCTACTCTATCAGGGTTGAGTTGAGTAGAGAGTTCAAGTGTTTTTTTGAATGTCTCTAATGTTTGGTATGGTAATCCATATATAAAATCGGTATTGATAGAGTTGATTCCATATCGTCTTGCCAACTCTACGGCATTTTTAGTAAGTTGTAGTGGTTGTACTCTATGAATCTCTTTTTGTACTTTATCATCAAGGTCTTGTACTCCAAATGAGATACGGTTAAATCCATGCTTTTGAAATACTTTCATCTGCTCTTCATTAAAATAGCGTGGGTCAATTTCACATGATATTTCAGCCTCTTTGCTCCAATTTGTAAATTTGGATTTTACATAAGTGACTATCTCATCAAGCTCAAAGGCTTTATAGTAGGTTGGTGTTCCTCCCCCAAAGTGAAACTGAATAACCTCTCTTGAGGTATCAATGTGTTGAGATAAAATATCTATCTCTTTTTTGAGATACTCAATATAGCGACTTAGTTTATCCTCTTTGGAGGTAAAGACGACATTACAGCCACAAAAATAACAGGCACTTCGACAAAATGGTAAGTGAATATATAAAGAGAGTTTCTCTGTTGAATTATCTAAAAAATCAAGATACCTCTCATATTTAAAATTACTGTTAAACTCCAATGCTGTTGGATACGAGGTGTATCTAGGTCCTGGTTTAGAATATTTTGAGAACTTCTCAAAGTCTATATTGCTCATTTTATCTCTTTCCTTTTTTGTTTTAATTATCAATTAGCTCTATGTTGGTCTAGCCAGACCATAATTCCCTTTTGTGCATGTAATCTATTTTCTGCTTCAGCAAATATAGTATCTGCATGTTTTTCAAATGTCTCCTCACTCACTTCATATCCCCTATAAGCAGGTAAACAGTGTAAAAACAGAGCATTATCTTCGGCTAAGCCCATAAGAGCTTCATCTACAATATACCCTTTAAAAGCTTTGATTCTCTCCTCTTTTTCATCCTCTTGACCCATTGAGACCCACGTGTCTGTTGTTACTACGTTAGCACCCTTTACAGCCTCTTTGGGGTCAGAGCCAAATGATATGGTTGCATTGGTTTTTTTTGCTAGTTGGAGTGCCTCTTGGACAATCTTTGGGTCACACTGATAGTTGTTTGGTGTAGCAACTCTAAGCTCAAAGCCCAATATAGCTGATAACATTAACCATGAGTGAGTAATATTGTTTCCATCTCCTACATAAGCTACTACAGGCTTGTCGATTCCAGATTCCAATATCGTTAGATAGTCAGTCATTATTTGAACAGGGTGGTAACTATCGGTAAGACCATTAATTACAGGTACTTTTGAGTAGTCTGCAAACTCTTCTAGTTTACTCTGCTCAAAGGTACGAATCATAACCATATCTACCATACGGCTAATAACTCTAGCTGTATCTTTCATAGGTTCGCCACGACCAAGTTGTATATCATTTGATGATAAAAATAGACCAACTCCCCCAAGTTGATAGATACCTGTTTCAAAACTTACACGTGTTCGTGTGGAGCTTTTTTCAAAAATCATTCCTAATGTCTGATGCTCCATATATGGTACAAATTGTCTCTTTTTTGTTTGTGCTTTTATCTTTTGAGCAAGGTCAATCATCTCTAAAAGTTCGGTTTTTGTGAAATCTTTTAAGCTTAAGAAGTGTCTCATGGGAAGTTCCTATTTTGGGATAATACTGTTTGAATAAATAGTAAAATAAGGAAGCTATTTTACCATTAAAATTTTATAAAGAAATTAAATAGCTACTCTTTTTTCTTCTGTTCAGATTTTTTCTTTTTTTGAGATGCATAGGTATATTTTCGTTTTTTATCATAATCTATATATCCCTTTTTTTCTCTAAGTGTTTTTTTGATAGGGCGTTTTTGTCTTGGCTGTTTATCGGTTAGTTCAAAACCTTTATAAACTTCTCTTTTGATATTAAGTTTTAAATCTTTTTCGATTTTAGAAAATGGATTATAATCATGAATTGTCAAAAGAGATATAACAGAACCTTTATGTCCTGCTCGTCCTGTTCGTCCTACTCTATGGGTAAAATCATCAGTAGTCTCTGGTAGCTCATAGTTGATAACCATTTGAAGCTCAGGTATATCTATGCCTCTTGCTGCGATGTCTGTAGCTACTAAAACCTCTGTTTTACCTGATTTTAAAAGGGCTAATGATTTTGAACGAGCTGAGCGTTTAATATCTCCATGAATAATAGATACTCTTATCTTTTGTGATTTTAAAAACTCATAAATCTTATTTGCAGAGATTTTTGTACTTGTAAAAAGTAGAACTTGTTTTAGCTTCTTATCTCTAATAAGTGTTGCAATAAGTTCATTTTTTCGCTTTTTATCTACTTTATAGGCACGATGGGCAATTGTATCTACTATATCTCTTCTGTCGCTTACTTCTACAATAGCAGGTTCTTTTAGAAACTCTTTTCCTAATCGTTTAATATTTTGTGAGATAGTAGCTGAAAACATAAGTGTCTGTTTAGGTCGTTTACACTCTTTTAAGATACTCTTAATCTCTTTTAAAAAACCAAGCTCTAGCATAGTATCGGCTTCATCTAAAATAACCGTATTAATATACTCTAAATTAATCTTTTTATCGGATAAAAAGTCTTGCAAACGCCCTGGAGTTGCTACAATAATATCTGCACCTTTTTTAAGTCGTGCTAACTGTATAGATTTGGGTGTTCCACCTTGAATCTTGACTGTCTCTATCTCTAGCTCTTTACCCAAGGCTCGAATGGTTCGTGTTACTTGGTCAACTAGTTCAATGGTAGGAACGATAATCATAGCACGAATAACTTTATGTTCTGGCTTAATGATTTTTTGTAGTTTATGAAGCAGAGGAATCACATATGAAGCTGTTTTTCCTGTACCAGATTTAGATGCACCAATAATATCCAAGTTTTTCATGGCTAATGGTATTACTTTTTTTTGAATAGAGGTAGTATTGGTATAGTTCTCATCAGCAATAGCTTTTATAAGAGATGGGTGTAAGTTTAATTTTTGAAATGCTTTGATGATGTATCCTTAGTGTGTTATAGAGTGAAGTAGGTTCGACTGTATCGAACAATAATTTTAAAATTATAACAAATTATTTTAAAAGGGCATAAAACGTACTATCTGCATCAACCTTAAAGAGCAAAGTTTTTTTATTTTTAGGGTGTATAATCATTAATTTCTCTACATGTAGACCCATCTTATCTCCTTTTGTACCATAACGCTCATCAGCAACTATAGAATGTCCTAACCATGATAAATGGGCTCTAATTTGATGTTGTCTACCTATTTCTAATTGTATCTCTAAAAGAGAGTGTGTAGTTGTAGACTCTTTTAGTTGTACCTACTTCAACACTATCATGGATATAAATAGGAAAATTATGTTTGGTTGTGCTTATCCCATTTACCAAAACATAGGACTCTTTTAGACGCTCTTTAATCTTCTTATTTGACCAACCTTTTAGTACCTCAAAAAGAAATACTAATAGAGTACTATCTTTTTTTACTTCAAACTTTTCTGCCATCTTTTACCTTTTAAAATCAAATAGTTTACTATCATGTTGTTTTCCTGCTT
>JALSOO010000024.1 GCA_026986355.1 Campylobacteraceae bacterium
TTTGACCAACCTTTTAGTACCTCAAAAAGAAATACTAATAGAGTACTATCTTTTTTTACTTCAAACTTTTCTGCCATCTTTTACCTTTTAAAATCAAATAGTTTACTATCATGTTGTTTTCCTGCTTGTTGCTTATGCTCAAAAGGAACAGAATCAAAAAGAATCTTATCTTTTCTGATAATTGCACAACTAAGCATACCACCATAAATAGCAGAGGTATCAATACATATTTTATTTTTATATTGACGAATTGTTGTTTGAGATAGATGTCCAAATATATGATAGTGTTGATTATCTTTTGCCTCTAAATGTGTAAATGGTATCAACTCATCTAATGATATTTGGGGGTTTTCACTCCGAGATGTACATTTTATCATTTTAGATTTAGACTCTTTATCTACTTCTCTTAGATGTTTTTCTAGGCAAGGAGCATGAGTCAAGGTTACTGAAAATTTTTTATTGTAGTTATAATAGAACCAAACTCTACACTTTTTATATAATTTTATAAATTTCTCTTTTAAAGAGCTATCTTTTTCTAAAAGCGATACGGTATTATAATACTTCTCTCTATCTCTAATGGTTTTTGGTGTAATCTCCAAAGATGGGTCATTGGTAATGTATCTATATACCATATCTTCATGATTACCTAAAACTATATAGAGATGTTTTTGTTGTTGATTAAGATGATAATAGTTATTGTAGATAAACTCTATAGTCTCTTTTAGTTTAGATTCATTAGCTTTATCTATAAAATCTCCAAGCAAGATAATAGATTTATTTTTATTATGCTGATTGATTTGAATAAGGTTGTTTTTATTGCAGTAAAATTTTTGTTTGGCTAAAAGAGTTTTTAGCTCATCTATACATCCATGTACATCGCCAATGACGATGTACTCCATATTTAGGGGTAATATCATTAAGCGATATTAATATCTCTTCTTGCTGCATTCAATTCAATAATAAATCCACCAGTAGCATCAATGAGTGACATCATTCCTAAGATTAAGAATGTTGAGTTTTGAGCCCAAGGAACCATAAAGAACATTACTACAAATATTATAGCAACCAAAAAGCTTTGGAGTGTCTCTCCTGCTCCAAATCCTTTAGCCGTTGCTGCTTTTGAAATTTCAAAAAATAGAGCAAATGAACCTGCAATTAAAAAAATCTCTCGAACTCTCAATATAAAGTCTCTCTCTGGACTAATATGATGTATTAATACGATAGTATTTAAATCAAAACCTTTTACATAATCTATATACTCACTCCCTACATGCATTCCTACATAAGCTAACAAAATCCAAGTAAATATCGACATTTTTGTAATCAAAAACAATGTTTATCCTTTTTTATAATTTTTTTAGTTCTCTATAGAACGACTTATATACTCTGCATTCATCACTTTACTCATTGGTTGTTCTGTCTCTGTCGGATATAGAACAAACTTAGAGTTACTTGATGTAGACAACTCTTTCATTGAGTCTATATATGCTGTTTTAGTTAAGAACTGCATAATTTTTTCATCAGACATCTCTGGCATTAACTCTTTTAAATCTTTGATAACTTTATGAGTCGCTGCTGCTCTCTGTTCGATAAGAATACGTTCACCATCTGCATGAATCTCATGAACTTCATGGTCTCCTTGTGCCTTGAGAATGGCTGCACGTTTCTCTTTTTCTGCAACAATCTCTTTTTGCATAGCCTCTCTAATAGATGGAGGAGGGGTAATACTCTCAAATTTAACCAAAATAACATCTATTCCCCAACGTTTACAATCCTCTTTCATGTGGTCACGAATCTTTTTAGAGAGTTGGTCTTGACTTTTTTGAATATCTGCAAGATTCATCTGTCCTAATTGGTTTAGAGTACTACTCATAAGAAGGCTTGTTACTGATTTTTCATAATCTTCAACATCCATTACAGCTTTTGTTGGGTCAACAATTTTAATAGTTGCAATCATATCCACATCAAGTTCAATATTGTCTTTTGTGACAATAGTTTGGTTTGGTGGGTCAATTGGTTGCTCTTTTAAGCTAACTTCCCCCACAACGACCTCCACACCAAATGGTATGTATCTATTAATACCCTCTGTAATAACTCTATCTGAACCCAAACGGTTATCTAAAACCAATGCTTTTTGTGCATCAACAATGATTACTGGTAGAAATCCTTGAAACCCAACTGTATAGTGTATTACGACACCTACAGATATGACTAAAAAGATTATTATCATCCAAATTTCCATAATGTTTCCCTTCCTTGTATTATGTAATTAAGCTCAAAAAATATTATAAAACATTTTTTAAGTTTAATTATGTTTCTAGACATTATATCAAATAAATAGTGTTATGTGGTAGTAAAAATAGAAAAAAATCAATTTAAAAGATAATTTTTTGAAACTTATGATAAAATAGTTTTATAAAACTTAAATAAATTATATAGAAAAGGAATATTTTGTTTAATAATCAAGTAGATGAAGAGAAAGATTTTTGTGAAGCTTATAAGTCTGAAATATTAGGAAATTCTACTGTTGAGGAGAAGCCGTCGAATACTCTCTCTAAAGTTTTTACTATTTTGCTACTGCTAATATTAATTATAGCTGTATCAATTTATGGGTATAACTCTTTTATAAAAAATAGTGATGTAGACTCCTCTATACCTCCTTCATCTATACAAATTGATGATGAAGAACTTGTAGTTACAGAAGAAGAGGAGAAACCTGTTGAGGTTCTACCTCCTAAAACTACTCAAGAGTCAGATATTGATAAGATGGCAAAAGAGGTTGAATCTGCTATTTCAAAAAGTGAAAAGAGTAGTATCAAAAAGATAGAGAAGCCATTAGAAGTACCAACAACTACTCAATCTGACTATTTAGATGATTTAGAAAAGTTATCCAAAGAGATAGATAAGTAGCCATAGGTTAGTAACCCTTTAGAGGGTATCTTATTTTTTTAGTAACTGGGCAACCTCTTTTGCATGGTAACTGATAATAATATCTGCACCAGCTCTTTTAAACCCTATCATAGTCTCCATCATCACTTTTTCGTAATCAATAACTCCTGCTTTACCAGCCATTTTTAGCATAGAGTACTCTCCACTTACGTTATATACAGCCAATGGCAGAGATGAACTCTCTTTAATATCTCTTACTATATCTAGGTAGGCTAGGGCAGGTTTTACCATTAAAATATCTGCTCCCTCCTCTTCATCAGCTAGACTCTCTAAAATAGCCTCTTTTCTATTTGCAGGATTCATTTGGTAGCTTCGTCTATCTCCAAAACTTGGCGAACTTTCGGCTACATCTCTAAATGGTCCATAGTAAGCAGATGAAAATTTGGTAGAGTATGACATAATAGGAATATGGCTAAAACCATTACCATTAAGTGCTTCTCTAATGGTTGTAATCATTCCGTCCATCATTCCACTTGGTGCTATCATATCAGCTCCTGCTTGGGCATGTACCACTGCTTGTTTGCCCAAATTGGTAAGTGTAATATCATTATCAACGGTCTCTAATATAGGGTCTAATACCCCACAATGACCATGGTCTGTATATTCACAAAAACACAAATCAGTAACGACAAACATATCAGGGTGTGCCTCTTTGATAGCTCTGATACTTGAAGCGATAATCCCATGTTCACACATCGCATCACTACCTACTGAATCTTTGATATCTGGAATACCAAATAGTATAATCGAGTAGATTCCTAGACTTTTTAATACTTCACACTCTTTAATTACCTCATCTATACTCATCTGAAAAACACCAGGCATAGAGTCAACCTCTTTTTTAATTCCCTCTCCACTTTTGATAAATAGTGGATAGATAAAATCATTGAGACTCAAATGAGTCTCTTGTAGTAAATCCCGTAGAACTGGGTTGAGTCTTTTTCGTCTAAATCTTGCAAACATCTTTTTCCCTTAAATTAATTT